>JBEDEF010000371.1:0-3415 GCA_041175845.1 Verrucomicrobiota bacterium | reverse complement strand
CCTCGTTGAGGGTGAACACGATCGGAACCTGCATGTGAGTCGGCACATCGCGCCCGCCCTTGCGGCCGGGCTTGAACTTCCACTTGCTGACGGCAGCCACGGCCGCCGCCTCGAACTCGCGCTGGGAGGAACGGAGGGCGTAGGCGTTCTGCACGTCTCCATTGGTGTCGACGATGAAGTCGACCACGACCTCACCGGCGATGCCGGCGCGGCGCATCTCAAAGGGATACTGGGGCCGGGCCTGGAACTTCGGCACCGGCGTCTGATCGAGCATCGAAATGTCGAAAACCTTCATCCCGCGGAACATGTTAGGATCCCGGACGTCCGGGACGATGTTCATGCTGGCCGAGATGGTCACGCCTTCAGGCGGCGGGGGCTGGATCTTCTGGACGAAGGAGTCGGGTTGGACGAGCTGCGGCACGTCCTGCTGCATCGGGGGCGCGAGATCCAGCGGCTTAACGTCCGGATCGTTGGTCTCGATGATTTCGGGCTCCTCCTCCACCTTCGGCATCGCGATGAGCTCGACCTTGGGCGGCGGCTCCTCGATCTTCTTCACGACCTTCTTCTCCGGGATGAGCTTGTCCCCGAAGAGGATCGCGAGGTGAAACGAGGCGGAAAGAAGGACTCCAATGATGATGTCGCGGGTCATGGCGGCGTTGGTCCGGGTTACTTGCCGGTGGGGCTCGAGACCGTCTCGACGGAAACCTGTTCGATGCCGGCCTTGCGCACCTCATCGAGGGCGAACACAGCGGCGCCGAAGCGGGCGCGGTTGTCACCCCGGATCAGGATGCGGGGGTTGTTCTCACTGCGGCGGTAATCCTGTAGACGCGGGGCGATCTCGGCGCTCGAAATCGGCTCGGCCGTGCCTTGGCCCTGCTTCCAGTAGTAGGCACCGTCCTCGGAAACCTGGAGGTAGATCGTCGTGTCGTTCGGGTTCGACTGGGCGTTCTGCGGCTGCGCGACCGGCAGGGTGACCGGCAGCGAGACGATGCGGCTCAGCGAGAGGGTGAACAGCACGAACGTCGCCAGCAGGAAGAAGATGACGTCAATGAGAGGAATGATCTCAATGCGCGCCTTCTTCTTGTTATCGCCGGGTTGAGGGGAGGAGCCAGCCATGGGGCGGGGAGAGTGAGAATGCTAAATCAACGGCCCGTTTGGCGGACCTTGGTCTCGATAAAAATCTTCTGGAAGCCGGTTTTACGGGCTTCGTCGAAGACGTAAAGGGCGGCATTGAAGAGGGCGCCCTCGTCTCCATTAATCAGGATCCGGCCCTCTGGCTCGGCGGTCTTAAAGGTCCGGAGGCGGTCGATGAACTCGGCAAGGCTGATGTAATCCTTATTCCAAGCGATCGTACCAGCTTCGGTGACGGAAATGGTGACCGTCCCCGCCGGGTCCCGGCCCTCCCCCGATTCCGCGGACGGGAGGGTGATGCCCGCAACGCCGTTCGACTTGTTAAGGGAGAGAGTGAAGAGCACGAACGTCGCCAACAGGAAGAAGATGACGTCAATGAGGGGGATGATCTCAATGCGCGCCTTCTTCTTCCCGTCCGAAGTCGTGCCACCAGAGGAGCCGGCCATGGCGAGTAAGGGTGATTAAACCGAAGCCTGGATCGCGGGGCGGAGGCTCAATGACGAGCCGAGGAGGCTTCGGACTTCTTCGTGTAGAGCTCGAGCGCGTGAGAGACGTCGGAAACCTCGAGCTTGGCCTGGCTGTCCATCGCGTTGAGGTAGTTGTAGGGGAAGAGGCCGAGCACGGCGACCGCGAGGCCGGCGGCGGTAGCGATGAGCGCTTCCGCGACACCACCCGTGATCGCACCGGCGGCGGCGCCGATGTCGCCGCCACCGAGGGCGCCGAAGGTGCGCATCATACCGGTCACCGTGCCGAGAAGGCCGAGGAGCGGGGCGGCGGTGATGCAGGTGTCGAGCGTGGCCAGACCCTGCTGGAAGCGCGCGAGCTGCTGGTTGGCGGCGCGGGTGAAGGCATTCGAGAGGGACTGTTCGCGATGCTTGAGGCTCTCGACGATGATCTGGGCCACAAAGTCGGAACTGCCCTTGCCCATCGCGATCGCGCCGTCGGCGTCACCGCGCTCCACCGACTCCAGCATCTTCTTCACGAGTTCGGGTTTCCGGGACGACTTCTCGCGGAAGATGAAAATGAGCCGCTCGACCGTGACCGTGATCATCACGAAGGACACCAGGATCATGGGCCACATGATCCATTCGCCCTTGATGAAAAGTTCCATCGGGGTGGCGTCGCCGAGGAGAAACGCGAGGGGGAGGCTTTGCGTAATCATAGCTAGGAGTTGATAGGTCTTGGGAGGAAGGGGGGAGGATGAAAGGGACAGCGGGGGAGAGAAGCGCCGATCAGGCGGGGAAGGAGAAGGAGATCCGGCTCATGGGGCAGTCTGTGGGGCGACTGAAAACTTCGGATACAGGGTTCACGAAGGCCCGGACTAGGAGAAAGGGAAACTGTACTGTCAACCCACTTTGTCGGGGAATTCGGTGAAAAGAAAGTGACGCTGAGACTTCCAGCGGGAAGCGCTGGCGGGGGAGAAGAGATTGGCTGCCCGACTAGGACTCGAACCTAGACAAAACGAGTCAGAGTCGTTTGTGCTACCATTACACCATCGGGCAGGAAAGCGGACGGGAAGTTGCGACGCGAGGTGCGGTGGAGCCGGCGATGGGATTCGAACCCGCAACCGCCTGTTTACAAAACAGGTGCTCTACCGTTGAGCTACGCCGGCAACTTCCTCCGGGATCCGAGGGACAAATGGGAAAAAACGCCACCGAAACCAACTCCCTTTGGTGGCTCCCCGGGGACTCGAACCCCGAACCTACTGATTAAGAGTCAGCTGCTCTACCATTGAGCTAGGAAGCCAGACCAAAGAACGATCAGAACTTCCCAAGGCGCCCGGGTTGTCAACTGCGATTTCCGCCTCGGCGGCGGGTTCAGCGCGCAGCCCGCGGCGCGAGTTCCCAGCGGTGCGAAACCGCGCCACTGCGGCGCAGACTTCCCTCCGCCGCATCGGGATAGGAACGCACGTACTCGGCCACGGTCCGCTCGCCGTTTACCGAGATACGCAGGATTCCCGCGGCGCCCTGGATGATCCCGGAGCGATACCCGTACTCCGCAGCGCTGCGCGTCTGATCAAAGCGGCTGTGGCCCGGCTGCGGTACCAACTGGTACACGATCCCGTCGCGTTCCTGGTACGCGTAGAGATGATCGTGGCCGTGGAAGACCGCCACCCCCCCACCCCGCCGCAGCAGCAGATCGTGGATCGGAGCCTCCCAACCGGGTCTGCGCTCCGCAAAGTGATTCCGGCCCTCGAGATCTCGCCCGCCCCATTCGAAGAACCGTGAGGCTTCCGCGCCGCCACGCCCCTCCCGGGTTTCCCCGCCCACCAGATGGTGAATGA
>JBEDEF010000370.1:0-3989 GCA_041175845.1 Verrucomicrobiota bacterium | reverse complement strand
TGATGCGCCGCGCCGCCGGCACGCCCCTGACGCTGGTCGAGAACGGCCGGGTGACCGTGAACCTCCTCACCCGCGAGGTGCGCGTCGGCAACGAGTCGGTCGACCTCACCTCCCGGGAATTCGCGCTCCTGACCTACCTGATGCGCTCCCCAGGCCAGACGTTCACGCGCCCCCAGATCTGCGAGCACGTCTGGAATTACCATTTCGACCCGGGCACCAACCTGGTCGACGTCTACATCCAGCGGCTGCGGCGCAAGCTCCGCGAGGGCGAGGAAGGCGGGTTGATCGAGACCATTCGCGGAGTGGGCTACCGCGCCCGCCCGGTGCCCGCCGCCCCGCGCACCGCCCAGTGACCTCCTTCCGCGTCCGTCTCGCCCTCCTTGTCGGCGGCACCACGGCCGCGCTCCTGCTGGGCGTCGGGCTCGTCGCGTGGAACCTGGCCTCGGGGTTCAACCTCGAACGGCTTGATCGCGAGCTCCACGAACTCGCCCGCCGCAACCTCGTGCGCGTCCCCGGCCCGGGCAACTGGGGCCGGCTCGACGCCGCCCTTGCCCTGCTCGGACGCGGCGAAGGCCCGCCCGCTTACGTGATCTGAGCCCGCACGCAACAGCGGGACGAGTATCGCTCGCCGGGTTGGCCCGCCGAACTCGACCCTTCCGCCCTGACCGTGCCGCAGTCTTACGAGGGTGGCATCACGTTGTCCGAACCGCCGCCCCCGCCGCGGAAAAGCGGGATCTCGGCCCAGAACCCTTCCCTCCCCATCCGCCAGACCGCGTTCCGAACCGTGTCCGCCGGCGGTTCCACCTGGCGCCTCGCGGTGACGGGCAACCCCTACACCACCCTCGTGCTCGGCGTCCGCCTGGAGGAATCGACGCGCGACCTCGACCGCCTGCGGGACCGCTACCTCGCGGCGGTGCCGGCGGTGCTGCTGCTCGTCGGCCTCGGCGCGTGGTGGCTGGCGACCCGCGCCCTCCGGCCCGTCGCCGCCCTCACCGAGGCCGCCGAATCGATCACCGCGCAGGGGCTTGCGCAGCGCATCGCCGCCCCGGCCCACGACCGGGAATTCGGCCGGCTCGTCACCGTGTTCAACGCGATGCTCGACCGGCTGGAACGCTCCTTCCAGCAGGCCCGCCGCTTCAGCGCCGACGCCTCGCACGAGCTGAAGACGCCGCTCGCCCTCCTGCAGGCCGAGGTGGATCAGGCGCTGCGCGCGGAGGCCGCGGGGTCGCCCGCGCAGCAGACCTACCGCAGCCTGCTCGAGGAGATCCACCGCCTGAAGTCGATCCTCGACAAGCTCCTGCTCCTCTCCCTCGCCGACAGCGGTCATCTGCGCGTCGAGCGGACGCACCTCAACCTTTCCCGCCTGGTCGAGGGACTGGCGGAGGACACCGAGGAAATGCATCCCGAACTCCCGGTCGAGCGCTCTCTCGCCTCCGGTCTTTCCGTCGCGGCGGACGCGACCCTGCTGGAGCAGGCGCTGCGCAACCTGCTGGGCAACGCCGCCAAGTTCAACCGGGCGCAGGGCACCATCCGCATCGATCTCCGCGGTGAGGGCGCGGACGCCGTCCTGCGCATCGGCAATGCCGGACCCGGCATTCCCGCCGGTGATCTCCCGCGACTCTTTGAGCGGTTCTACCGCGGTGACCCCGCGCGGCGCCGCGATCGCCCGGGCGGGGCCGGTCTCGGCCTGAGTCTCGCGCGCGAGATCCTCCGCGCCCACGGCGGCGAGGTCCGTCTGATCCGCTCGGAGCCCGACTGGACCGAGTTCGAAGCCCGGCTCCCGCTGGCCGCCCTCAACCCGGCACCAGCGGATTCCCCACCGGCAGCGGCTTCCCCTGGCGGATCGACTCCTCCGCGATGAGGCAGAGGGCCGTCGACCAGAGGCCGTCCTCCCCCGTGGCCGCCGGCGGGCACTCCCCGCGGACCATCCGCACGCAGCGGGCAATCTCTTCCCGCAGCTCGAAAACCTCGCCACTGTGGCGCGCGAGGGAGACGTTCTCGAGCCGCTCCCCGTCGAACACCTTCAGGAAAAAACTCGGCTCCAGCGTCCGGTCGAGGGCACCGCTCCACCCCGCCCAGATCGCCCCGCGCCGCCCGGTGATCTTGACGGTCTGGTGGTGCTCGAAGGCGGCGAGCGTCTGGGAGACAACCGCGTAGGCCCCGTTCGCGTAGCGGAAGGTGGCGCTGAAGTTGTCGTACAGGCCGGGCCGGCCTGGATCGCGCGAGTTGCCGAGCGCGTAGAGTTCCACCGGGTTGCCCGCGGATTCCAGATACCAGCGCGCGAGATCGAAGAAGTGGATCGGCTCCTCCAGCACCCAGCTGCCGACGCGCGCGGGATCGTACCGCCAGCCCGACGCACCCTGCCGGTAAGGTTTGCGCGACAGCTCCACCAGGACGTACTGCGGCTCGCCGATGACCCCGCGGTCGATGAGCCGGCGGATTTCGCCCCATTGCGACGAAAGCCGCAACTCGTGCCCCACCGCGAGCTTCCGGCCAAGGGCGCGAGCCTTCCCGACCAGCGTGCGGCAATCCGCCACCGTCAGCGCCATCGGCTTCTCGAGCAGGACGTCGCACCCCGCCTCGAGGGCATCCGCGGCCACCTGCAGATGCGTGTGACTCGGCGTGACGATGTCCACGAGGTCGAGCCCGCCCGCCGCGAGGAGCGCCCGGTGATCAGGGTACACCGGCACTCCGGGATGGGCCGCCGTCGCGGCCGCGCGCGAGGCGGCGGACGGCGCGGCGATGCCCGCGAGGCGGGCGTCGGGCAGGCGCGCGATGGACTGGGCGTGCAGCTGGCCCCAGGCACCGAAGCCGACGAGACCGAAGCGAACCGGGGCGGATGAAGCGGGCATGGGAGTCCTCAACGGCGCGGGGCGGTGGTGAGCGGGGTGACCGGATACGGCACCCGGCGGCCTTGAAGTTCGTTGAGGCGGCACGTGGGCAGCCGCGGGAGCACGTGGCGCGCGAAAAGCTCGGCCTCCTCGCGGTGCGGATACCCGCTCAGGATGAACGCGCGGAAGCCCATCTCGAGGTAGCGGTTCAGCTTGGCGACGATCTGATCGGGATCCCCGACGAGCGCGCTGCCGCAGCCGCTGCGGGCGAGGCCGATTCCGGACCAGACGTGCGGCTCCAGCAGCAGGTCGGGCCCGAGCCGGGCGCGGAGCTCATCCTGACGGAGCACCCCGGCGCTCTTCGCGTCCAGCGAACGCGCCTTCATCGCCTGCCCCTGAGCGAGGTCGAGGCGCGAGATCAGCCGGTCGGCGGCGGCCCGCGCCGCGGCCTCGGTTTCCCGCACGATGACATGGATCCGCAGCCCGAAGTCGATCCGGCGGCCGTGGCCCGCGGCGAGATCGCTCATCCGGCGCATCGTCGCCGCCAGCTGGTCCTCCGTCTCGGGCCACATCAGGAACACGTCGCAATGCCGCGCGCAGAGCTCCTGCGCGAGCGGGGAGATGCCGCCGAAGTAGAGCAGCGGGCCGCCGTGCTGCTGGTAGGTCTTGGCCGCCTCGCAATCGGGGAGCCGGAACTGGTAGTACTTGCCCGCCCATTCGAGCGGGCCGTCGGTCGTCCATAGCCGCTGCAGGATTTGGATGATCTCGCTGCTACGCTCGTAGCGCACCTCATTCGGTTCCTGCCGTCCCGGCAGATCGGACGAGATGATGTTGAGCACGAGGCGTCCACGGGAGAGGTGATCGACGGTGGCGATGGCGCGCGCCAGCATCGGCGGCCAGACCTCCCCCATCCGCAGCGCCACCAGCTGGTTGATCTGCGTCGTCTGCGGCGCGAGCGCGGCGGCGAAGGTCAGGGCGTCCTGGCCCGGCACCCAGCCCGAGGGCAGCAGGATGTTCTGGTAGCCGAGCGCGTCCGCCGCGCGCACCAGTCCCGCGCAATGCTCGAAGCTGCTCCGCCGGGCGTCATCGGGCACGCCGAGGTATTCCATGTCCTCGTTGCAGAGGGCGGAGAACCAGGCGACCTCCGCGCGGCGTTCC
>JBEDEF010000369.1:0-2673 GCA_041175845.1 Verrucomicrobiota bacterium | reverse complement strand
CCCGTGCGCCCCGCCCTGCCGGAGGTCGCCGGCGCCTCCCATCCCGTCGACCGCCTCGTGCGCGCCCGCCTCGCGCGCGAGGGCCTCGCACCCGCGCCCGCAGCTGATCCGCGGACCCTCGTCCGCCGCCTCCACCTGGACCTGCTCGGCCTGCCGCCCATGCCCGCGGACGTGGAGGCCTTCCTCGCGGACCGCGGCCCGGGTGCGATCGAACGCCTCGTCGACCGCCTGCTCGCCTCGCCGCATTTGGGGGAACGCTGGGGCCGCCACTGGCTCGACCAGGCCCGCTTCGCCGACAGCGCGGGTTATCTCAACGACACCCTGCGGCCGAACGCTTACCTGTTTCGTGACTGGGTGATCGACGCGGTCAACCGCGACCTGCCCTTTGACCGTTTTACGATCGAGCAGTTGGCGGGCGACCTCCTGCCCGAGCCGACCCTCGAGCAGCGGATCGCGACCGGCTTCCACCGCAATTCGCTGAAGAACGACGAGGCCGGGGCGGACCTCGAGCTCGACCGGGTCAAGAACGCCGTCGACCGGGCGGCGACCACCGGCGCGGTGTGGCTCGGGCTCACGGTCGGCTGCGCCGAATGCCACACGCACAAGTACGATCCGATCTCGATCCGCGAGTTCTACCAGCTCTACGCGTTTTTCAACCGCACCGCCGAGCGCGACGTCCCCGCTCCCCGGCCCGACGAGCTCGCGGCCTACGAGCGGAAGCTGGCGGAGTGGGAGGCGGAGCGGGCCCGGCTGGAGGCGCCCGTGACTGCGCACGTGGCCGCGCTGGCCGCCACCCGCGTGCCGGAGTGGGAGCGCGCCCTCACCCTGCCCGCGGCCCGCTGGACCCTGCTCCGCCCGGAGGACATCCATTTCATCACTGAGGATGAGGAGCGTGTGTTCCCGCCCAACCCCGACCACTCGGTGACCACCGGGGAACGCGACCCCGTGCGCACCCGCTACGTCGTGCGCGCACCCTTCGCGCAGCAGGGCGTCACCGGCTTCCGGCTGGAGGCGCTGGCCGGCCTCGGGGAGAAGCCGGGCCGCAGCCGCGGGGGCGACTTTCACCTCGCCGAGTTTTCGGTCACCGTCCGCACGCCGGCCGGCGCCCAGGAACGGCTCACGTTTGCCGCCGCCCGCGCCGACTTCGCCGGCAAGGATACGCCGGCGGCCCACACCCTCGACGGCGACAACACCACCGGCTGGGGCGTGGCCGGACAGGCCGACCGCGCGCACGCCATCGTCTTCGAACTGCGGGAGCCGCGGGACTTTCCGCCGGGCTCGGAGCTATTCGTCGAGCTCGAACACCGCATCACCGGCGTCCTCACCCGCTTCCGGCTCGCCGCCACCACGGCGCCCGGACCCCTCGCGCCCAGCCCGTTGCCCGACGAGATCCTCGCCGTGCTCGACACCCCGGAGGCCGCACGCACCGCGGAGGACCGGATCGCCCTGGCGCGCCACGTCGCGCGCTTCGACGACGAACGCGGCCGGGAGCTGCACCGGCCCCTCGCCGCGCATCACGCCAAGCGACCGGAGTTCCCGCGCACCGCGGCGCCCGTGCTGGTCGCTCACGAGCGCAAGACCCGCGTCCACCTGCGCGGCGACTACCAGCGGCCCGGCGAGGAGGTCCTGCCGGGCACGCCCGCGGTGCTCCCGACGCTGCGCGCCCGCGGCGCCGTGGCGGACCGCCTCGACCTTGCGCGCTGGATCACCGATCCCGCCCACCCCCTGACCGCGCGCGTGGCGGTCAACCAGGTCTGGCAGCAGCTGTTCGGCCGCGGGCTCGTCGCAACGCCGGACAACTTCGGCGCGCTGGGCGAACGGCCGTCGCACCCGGAGCTGCTCGACTGGCTGGCGACCGAGTTCGTGCGGCTGGGCTGGAGCCGGAAGGCGCTGATCCGACTGCTGGTGACCTCGGAGACCTACCGGCAGGCGTCGCGCCGCCGCGCGGACCTGGAGGAGCGGGACCCGCTGAACGTGCTGCTCGCGCGCCAGGGCCGGCACCGACTCGAGGCGGAGATCGTGCGCGACGTGGCCCTCGCCAGCAGCGGCCTGCTCAACCCGCGGATCGGCGGCCCGAGCATCCACCCGTCGTTGCCGGAGTTCGTGCTGGCCTTCGGCCGCAACCGCACCTGGCCCGAGACCAAGGGTCCGGAGGCGAACCGGCGCGGGATGTACATCCACCTCCGGCGCAACGTCCCGTATCCGATGCTCACGGCCTTCAACGCGCCCGACGCGAGCGTGGCCTGCCTGCAGCGGGAGCGTTCCAACTCGCCTCTGCAGGCATTGACCCTGTTGAACGACCCGGTGTTCGTCGCCGCCGCGGAGGCCCTCGCCAACCGGATCGGGGACGCCGCGGGCGAGCTCGACGCGCGCCTGCGCCACGGGTTCACCCTCTGCCTCGGCCGCCCGCCCGCGCCGGCGGAACTCGCCGCCCTGCGGCGCCACCACGACGACCAGCTTGCCCTCGGCGACGCCCGCTCGGCCCTCCTCGCCACCGCCCGCCTGCTCCTCAACCTCGACGAGTTCATCACCCGCGAATGATCCCGCCCGCACTCTCCCGCCGACATTTCCTCACCCGGGCCGGGGGCGGCCTCGGCGCCCTCGCGCTTTCCAACCTCCTCGGCGCCGACGGCCTGCTCGCCTCCGCGGCGACGGGACCCGGGCGCATCCCCA
>JBEDEF010000368.1:0-3305 GCA_041175845.1 Verrucomicrobiota bacterium | reverse complement strand
CTGGGTCTTGCGCGTGCTGCGCGCGGCGGGAGCGGGAGAGGACATGGCGGTGGGGGCGGGTGTGGGCGTCTCAGGCGGCCTTCGGCGCCTGGGCCTTCTTCTGGTTGAGGATGGTCTCGAGGCGGGCGATGTCCTTGCGGAGGGCGCGCAGCTCGTGGGTCTTCTCGACCTGGCCAGTCTGCTTACGCAGGCGGAGCTGGAGCAGCTGGCCGCGGATGTCGCGGAGCTTGGTCGAGATCTCGGCGGGCGCGAGTTCGCGGATTTCCTTGGAAGTCATGGCGGGCGGAACGGGTTGTGGGCTTAGGCCTGGGCGGCCTCGCGCGAGATGAAACGGCAGTGGAAGGGCAGCTTGGCGTCCGCCAGGCGGAACGCCTCCCGGGCGACCGTCAGCGGCACGCCGGCGAGCTCGAACAGGACCGCGCCGGGCTTGATGACCGCGACGTAGTACTCGACCGGGCCCTTGCCTTGACCCATGCGGACCTCGGCGGGCTTCTTGGTCACCGGTTTGTGCGGGAAGACGCGGATCCAGAGCTTACCCTTGCGCTTGAGGTGGCGCGAGATCGTGACACGGGCGGCCTCGATCTGCTGCCCGGTCATCGGGCCGCGGGTCAGGGACTGGAGACCGAACTCACCGAAGGCGAGGGTGTTGCCGCGCTTGGCATTGCCGGCGCGGGATCCCTTCTGCGACTTGCGGTATTTGGTGCGGGCGGGGGCGAGAGCCATGGGAGAATTCTCCGGTTAAGTGGTTGGGCGGGCGGCTCAGGAGTTGTCGGACTCCTGCTTGCAGATCCAGCACTTGACGCCGATCTTGCCGTAGACGGTGAGGGCCTCGGCAAACCCGTAATCGATGTTCTCGCGCAGGGTGTGCAGCGGCACGCGGCCCTTGCGCTGCCACTCGCGGCGGGCGATGTCAGCGCCGCCGAGGCGGCCCGAGCACTGGATCCGGATGCCCTCGGCACCCAGGGCCATCGCCATCTCGACGGCCTTCTTCATCGCGCGGCGGAAGGCGATGCGGCGCTCCAGCTGGAGGGCCACGTTCTCCGCGACCAGCGCCGCCTCGATCTCGGGCTTCTTGACCTCCTGGATGTCCAGCAGGATCTCCTTGCCCGTCAGCTTCGCCAGCTCCTCCTTGATCTTCTCGATCTCCTGCCCCTTGCGGCCGATGACGATGCCGGGCCGGGCGGTGTAGATCTTGACCCGCACCCGGTTCGAGGCGCGTTCAATGAAGATGCGCGGCACAGAGGCCTGCTTCAGCTTCTCCATCAGCTTGCTGCGGATGAGCTGGTCCTCGGCGAGCAGCCGGCCGAAATCCTTCTTGCCCGCGTACCAGCGAGACTGCCAGTTGCGGCGGACGGCGAGGCGGAAACCAACGGGATTTGTCTTTTGGCCCATGGGGAAAGGAAATTACGAGTTGTCGGTGCCGTCCGAGAGGATGATGCGGATGTGGGACATCTTCTTGCGCCGGGGCATCGCGGTGCCGCGGGCGCCAGCCTTGAACCGCTTGAGCACGGGGCCGTTCTCGATCACCGCGCTGCGCACGGTCAGGGAGTCGGCCGACAGGTTCCGGTTGTTCTCCGCGTTCGCGATCGCGCTCTTCAGCGTCTTGGCGATCAGGCGCGCGGACTTGCGCGGCACGAGGCTCAGGAACTCGACCGCCTCCGCGGCCGGACGGCCTTGGATGGTGCGGGCGACCTCGCGCATTTTCTTGGGCGACATGCGCGCGTAGCGAGTGAGGGCTTGGACTTCCATGGTGGCTTGAGGATTCCGGCGGGAAAAGACCGGCGATAACGGCGCGGGGCGCCTTACCCTTTGGTTGGTCGGATCGAGGTTAGGATTTGAGGAGTTTGATCAGGGCGACGTCCCCGGGGCGGACCGCTTGGTCCCCCGCCAGGCGGGTGATGAGGGCGGCGCTGACCGCGGGCCGGAGCATGACGAGGATGACCTCGCCAATCTCACGACCCTCGCGGACCAGCCGGCAGAGCATTCCCTGCCGCAGGCCGCCTTCGAACCCGGCATCGAGGACCACGAGGTCCGCGACGCTCCCCGCTTCCACCGCCAGCACGGTGCCGGCGCGGGGCGCCGCCGCGGACGCGGAGGCCGCGACCGGGAGCATGCCCGCCAGGAAGAGGGAAAGGAGACGACGCATCGGGAAAATCAGATTTCCTTCCGGGTCATGCCGCCGTGCGCCTTGAACACGCGCGTCGGGGCGAATTCCCCGAGCTTGTGGCCGACCATGTTCTCGGTGACGTAGACCGCCACGAACGCCTTGCCATTGTGCACGCTGAACGTGTGGCCGACGAAGTCGGGGGTGATGGTCGACCGGCGGGACCAGGTCTGGATCGGCTTCTTAGTGCCGGCCTTGACCGCCTTCTCGATCTTCTCGAGCAGGTGGTAGTCGACGAAGAAGCCCTTCTTGATGGAACGTGCCATGATGCGGAGGGGGCTGGGTTACTTCTGACCGCGCGGCTTGCGGCCGTTGTGGTGGACGATGATCTGGGCGTTCGACGGCTTGGACCGGCGCCGGGTCGGGAAACCCTTCGCCAGCTGACCCCAGGGGGACACCAGTTGCTGGCGACCGCCACCGCCCTTGGACTTGCCCTGACCACCGCCGTTGGGGTGATCGACCGGGTTCATCGCCATGCCGCGGACGGTCGGGCGAATGCCGAGCCAGCGGGAGCGACCGGCCTTGCCGAGCGACTGCTGGTTATGGTCGCCATTGCCCACCTCGCCGATCGTGGCGCGGCACTTGGCGTTGACGTAGCGCAGCTCGCCGGAAGGCATCTTGAGCGTCGCCTGACCATCCTCGATCGCCACCAGTTCCAGGCTGGCACCAGCGCTGCGGGCGATCTGCGCCCCACGACCAGGTACGAGCTCGACGCAGTGCAGGCGCGTCGACGGCGGGATGATCTCGAGGGGGAAGTTGTTGCCGACCGTGTAGTCGTTGGTCGTGGCCTTGTTGGAGGTCACGATCGTATCGCCCACCTTCAGGCCCTTCGGCGCGAGGATGTAGGCCTTCACGCCATCGGTGTAGGCGATCAGGGCGAGGTTGGCCGAGCGGTTGGGATCGTACTCGAGGGACTGGACGCGGGCGGTCAGGTCGAGCCGGCCGCGCTTGAAGTCCACGATGCGGTACAGCTGCTTGTGGCCGCCGCCGCGGTGGCGGGAGGTCACGCGGCCGTAGACGTTGCGGCCACCAGTCTTGTTCTTCGACTGGGTGAGGCCACGCTCGGGGCGCTTGCGGGAGAGCTGGCCCGAGGTCTTGTTCAGGGCCGTGAAACGGCCCGCGGGCGTCAGCGGACGAAAGG
>JBEDEF010000367.1:0-2589 GCA_041175845.1 Verrucomicrobiota bacterium | reverse complement strand
GTTCCTGCCGGCCCCGCTGCCGAGGCTGCTCGCCGTCAGCTCTCCCTCCGCCGCGCCGGCTAAGCCGGACCTTTCCGGAAAGCAGAAGGCGGAAGGCGGGCCTGCGCCCATCCCTCCGCCTCTTAGGTTGGCTTCCGCCGCACCTCGGCGGCCGACCGTGCCTTAGTCGATCTCGTAAACTTCGATGATCAGCTCGCCACCGCCGGTCTTGCCCCGGACTTGCAGGGTGTAGGCGCCAGGAGCCAGCGTCGCGAGTAGCACCGCGTCCTTGCTGCCAGCCGGCAGTGGGAAGGCGCCAACCTTGGCGGCCAGCTCGGCGGCCTGCGTGCCGCTCCAATCATCATTCTCCCCGACCTTGTTCTGGCCGGAGTACAGCTCAAGGACCGGATCGGCGGCGACATTGGCGACGCCCAGCGGCGCCAGGCCCGGGCCCACCGCGCGGATCATCACGGTCTGGGACTGGGAACCGTTGAGGAAGAAGCCCGGAAAGGCCGTGGAACCGGCCACCAGCGTGAGGCGGGTGGAGAGGTTGCTCAGCTTGGTGGTGGAGCCGGAGTTGACCACGACCGTGGAACCGGCGCCGGGGTCACTGAGGGCGCTGGCCGCGGAGAAGTAGCCATCGCGACCGAGCTTGGTCCAAGCGTACGCCCAATTGCCGGAGGTGGTGAAGGCCCCGAGGTAGTTGGTGGCGGTGAAGAACCCATCGTTCGGCGGCGTCGCTGCCAGCTGCAGGGCGGGGCTGCCCGCCTGCAGGCGCGGATCCAGCTGGCCCTCGCGGCCGCGATTGATGGCGACGAACTGCGGATCGGTGTTGATCCGGTTCTGGCGCGCGGCGTCCGTGATGTGCGCCACGGTGTAATTGCTGGCCGGAGCCGGACCACCGGAAGTGGCATTCGGCGCCAGGAAGAGCGAGGTGGCCGTGGTGCCCACCCCAAAGGTGCCGAACAAGTTGCTCGCGATCACGATGTCGCCGGCCGCCAGGCGCTTCGCGCTGTCCTCGCGCTGGGCGCTTTCGGTCTCAATGCGCCAGGCGTAGCCCCGGAAATCGTGGAAGATGGAGTTGTACACCTTGCCGCCGGTGTTGTCGCGGAAGATGGGCCCGATGCTCAGATTGTTGGTCGAAGCCGCTCCCGAACCGATGGCGGTGTAGTTGTAAATGGTCGGAATCGCGTAGGGCTGGCCATCTTCGGGCGTGGTGCCGCCGTCGGACTCGAACGCATGGTTGCCCACCCGCGGATCCTGAATGGTGAAGAGGAACTGGAGCTTGCCGCGGTAACCCTCGTCCCAGTCGAAGGCATCATCATCGTTGAACGCACTCACGAGGTACTTGCCGTTCACGGTACCGCCGAACCACTCGAAGCCGTCGTCCGCGTTCGCGAAGACCTCAACGTACTCGATCGTCGTGCCGGAACCGACCGCACCCATCGTCAGGCCGTTGAGCTCGTTGTTGGGGCCGAGGAGCGAGCCGGCGTGCCGGATCGAAACGTAGCGGAAGACGCCGGAATTGTCCGCGTCGTCGGTCCCACCATAGATGCCGAGCGGCTCGGTCGTGGGAATGCCCTCGATGTTGCCCTGGCCGGAAGCCGTGTTGGTGCGGGCGCGGCCGAGGATAACAACGCCGCCCCAGAGGCCGCGGTCGTTCTGGCCGAGGTTACCATTGAGGTTGTCCGCCTCGGCGGTGAACACAATCGGCTCGGCCGCGGTGCCGGCGGCATTGATGCGGCCGCCACGCGCGATGACCAACGCGGAGGCATCCTGCGCGGCGCGGGCCTTGCCCTTGACCACCGTGCCGGGCTCGATCGTCAGGGTCACGCCATCGGTCACGAAGACGCGGCCGTCGAGGATGTAGGTATTCGTCTTGGTCCAGGTACGATTCGACGTGATGTTCGAATTCACCACGATGTCGGCACCGAAGAGCGCCGCCGGAGCAGCCAGGAGGGCCGCGAGGGGGAGGTAGGTTAGTTTTAGCATACGGGAAAGAAGCGGGGCTCAGTAGGTGAAAGTGACGCCGAGCGAGGTCGTGACGCCGCGGACCCGCGAGGACCGCAGGTAGTGGCGACCCAAATAGGTGTAGGTCTCCTCCGTCGGGCGGTTCAGGAGGTTCTTGGCCGAAAAGGTGACCTTCCACCGCTCGCCAAAGCGCTGGTTGAGGATCAGGTCCAACGAGGGCGAGGACTCTTCCATCACGCTCGGCGTGCCCGGGGGACTCACCTGCGCGATCCGCCGCCCGAAGATGTTGTAGTAGGCGCTCACGGTCGTGCCCCACTTCGGCTCGTTGAACGTCAGGTCGACGTTCGCGATGTACGGGGACTGCCCCGCCAGTCCGCGGGTGGCCGGCGCGGCGGGATCGAAGAACCGGATCGCCGTCAGCTCGGCCGGCGCGATCGCCACCGAAGCCTCGACCCAGGTGTAGTTGAATCCGCCGGAGAAGCGCCGCAGCCGGTCGGACAGGAAGCCCAGCCCCTTGCGCGCCTCCACCTCTACGCCCCGCACTTCGCCGCTGGGCGCGTTCTGAAACTGGAGCTCGCCGCTATTCACCACCGAGAACACCCCGCGCTCGATCGGATCGGTCATCCGCTTATGGAAGAA
>JBEDEF010000366.1:0-5568 GCA_041175845.1 Verrucomicrobiota bacterium | reverse complement strand
GACCCTCAACCTGATCTGGTCGCCCCCGGCGGGACCTCGGTTAGGGGTGTACGCGGTCCGGGTCCGCGGAGTGAGCGGGCCGGCGCATCCCGCGGTGGCGAATTACGGGCTGCGTCCGACGGTCGAACAGACGACCGAGCCCCGCTTGGAGGTTCACGTGTTCGGAGACTGTCCCTGGACCGAGGGGGACGTGCTGAGCGTCGACTGGGAGCGTTTTCTCCGGCCGGAGCAGGCTTTTCCCGACCTCGCGGCGCTCCGGCGCCAGATCCTGCAGGACTGCGCCGCGGCGAGGGCCGCCCTCGGTCTTCCCCCCGCATGAGCGCCGAGGTTTTTCCTTGCGCTGCCGTGGGGCGAGGCTGTTACTGATTCTCCTTCCGGTGCGGACCCTTAGCTCAGTTGGTTAGAGCGTTTCCTTGACATGGAAAAGGTCACTGGTTCGAGTCCAGTAGGGTCCACCATCCGCGATGAGCTTTGGTTCAAGCCGCTGCTACCGAAGGGCTTAGGGGATTTAGCTGTGCCGAAGAGGATTGGCCGGTCCATGCGCCCTTAAGGGCTGCAACTCGGCCCCCGGGGGGCACCTCCCGAGCGCTGGGTTCGTTCCTGATGGCACAGGATCCCCAACCTGACCTTGCCTCCGGCGTGCACGGCAAAGGGCAGCGGCCCGACCCCGGCCGGTCGGCCTCAGGGTGATTCTACTTGGCGGCGGATGAGAGTAGCCTGATGGCGGCCATGGGCAGATAGAGTCGGTTGGGTTCCGACCCCAGCTGCGCGAATCCATGTTTGAGGTAGAAGCGCCGCGCGGCCTCATCCTTGGACTCGGCCACCACGGCGAGCGACCCGCTGGTTCTGGTCTGCTGGTAGGCTCGGAGCAACGCGTCGATCAGCAGGATCCCTCCGGTCCCCGCGAATCGCTCATCGCGTGCCAGCCGTCCGATCAAGGTGGCTGGCAACCGCGGATAGCGCGGGATTCGATCCCTGAGCGCGGCCGGGAGCTCGGCCAACTCCACGGTGAAATTGGAAAGCGTGTAGTAGCCGATGATCGCAGCCGGAGTCGCTGCATCCACCATGACAAACGTCGCGGCGAGGTGGCGCTCCGCATCCTTGCGGGCCGTGCTCTGCAGATAGGAGGTGAGCGCCGCTGAAGTGCAGCGGAAACCGGCACGATCGTGCCGCGACGGATCAAGCGGTTCGAAGTGATAGGCCATCAGCCGACCTGCGCACGGTATTGAACCAGCGCGGAGCGGAGGGCAGGAGGAGGATTGGACGGTTCCAGCAGGGACTGCACAAATTTCCTCGCTTGCTGCGCATCGAGCTGGCTCCGGCGGGACTGTTCAACCGTCCGGGATGCGCTTTCCTGCAGGGCGTGCACCAGGTAGTCGGTCACCGACGTGTGGCCGGCCAGCGGCGCCGCCGTCTCGATGAGAATCTTGAGGTCCATCGGGATGCGGGCCTCAAGCCGTGCGGTCGAGTCACTGGGCTTTCCGCGGGCGCGGCTTCGCGCGCGGCGGCGGATGGTGGTAAGAGTCGGCATGGGAGGGACGTACGGCAAACTGCCGTATGGGTCAAGGGCCGGTCGGCCCGATGGGGTCAGGTGCGCTGGAAGTTGGCCAGGGCGGCGAGTACAGCCGTTGAAAGGTCGGTGAGGGTGCGCGCGGCGGTTTGCCGCAGGCAGGCCTTAAGTTTGGCAAAGGCTCTTTCAATCGGATTGAGGTCCGGGCTGTAGGGCGGGAGTTAACCTCGACAAACGGAGCAGCCACGCAAAGCCCTCTGAGAATCTCCGCTGGCTGAAAAATACAACGGGCGTGATCGCGGGTCACGCAGGCTTAGGCGCAGACTTCGCGGCTAACGCTGCGACCATCACCTGCCTGAAGAGACCACTTGCGGCGTTTGGCCGATTTGTGCGTGATGCGCGCGATGGCTCGCAGCGGAAAAAGTCCGGTAACGGTGCGCACGATCGCGGAACATGTTGGTGTTTCGGCCGCAGCGGTGTCGACTGTGCTGGCGAACCGCCACGAGGAACGGCGTCTCTCTCCCGCGACGGTCGAAAGAATCCGCAAGGCGGTTCGCGATCTCGGTTACATGCCTAATGTCGCGGCGCGCCGCTTGAGGGCGCACGATCCCGAGGTTCATCATATCGAGCTTGGCATCCTCACTTCTTTCGAGGCCCCGCTGTTTCTCGTGAGCCGCGTGCTCAGGCAGGTGCAGCGGATGGCAGACGCGCGCACGGGTTCGGGGCGTGATTTTTCCGTGTCGATCGCCATGTTTCACGCGGGACGATTGCGCGAGATGGCCGGTCTGCTCAACGCGAGCCGCTTCAACGGCGTGGTTATCACCAACACGCTGCCGGACGATGACGCGTTTCTCGCCGCGACGACCCTGCCTTATGCGGTGGTCGTGCTGGGGCGACGCTTGGCGAACTACAGCTGCGTCCTCGACACGCCGGGTGAGATCGGACGGCGGGCGGCGGAAATTCTGATCAAGCGCGGTTGCCGCCATTTAGTCGTGCTCACGCCCGCGTTGCTCACGCAGAGCACCGCGGAGCGCGCCGACGCGTTTTGCACGGCGGCACGCACCCAGACTGGCAGTGAACCGGCACGAGTGGTGGCGGCGGGGTTCACGCCAACGCAGGGGGCCGATGCCCTGCGCGCCCATCTCGGAGCGGGGCGTTGCTGCGATGGACTCTACGCGGTGACCGACGGTCTCGCCCTCGGTGCCTACCAAGCGATAAAGGATGCAGGCCGCAAGATTCCCAAAGACATTGCGGTCGTCGGAGTAGGGGACCACGAACATGCGGACTTTTTCGACCCACCGCTGACCTGCGTCGGCCCGTCCAACGAGACGATTGTCGAGGAGGTGGTGACGCAGCTGTTCGATTTGATGAACCGGCGCCGCGTAAAACCGGTGGAGACGTTAGTGCCGCCGTCGGTGGTGATGCGCGCCTCGGCCTGAGGCTGGGTGCGGTTTGGCCTCAGAAAATCGGGCTTGCACCTAAAACGTTTTAGCTTTTCCGATCCGTGGAGACAAGCGACTCGGGAATAGTAACGGTTTCCCGGTTCGTGAAGCTGGCATCCTTTTCCGTTACCCTCATCCCCTCAGATTCCATGGCTGATCCCACCCTGATGCGTCGCGCGGTCTCCGCGTTTTCGGCGGTAGCTTTCAGCACCCAGGAGCTCGCCGGCCACGCCACGAAACGGACTTAACTCGCCACCACGTGCGAACTCCTCATCGGCGCAGACGGAGGAGTTTTCTACCGCCTAAAACAAAAGTAAACGGCCATCGGATGAAACCACTCCCTTTCGCCGCCCTGTTGGCGCCGCTGCTCTCGATGCAAGCCGCACAGCCCGGTGGCCCAAGCGAGCCGGTGCGCTTGTTGAGCGCCGGAATCGATCTGCAGGTTCACGATGGCCGCCTGCGCCCGGCGATCGGCGTGGAAAACGTTCAGGTCATGCGGGCCAATCGCACGCACCCCGACTGGGCCGACGGTTTGGGTTGGACCTATAGCCATGCTCCGTCGCTCGCCTATTGGAACGGCCGCTTTTTTTTGCAGTACCTCAGCAACCCGTTTGGCGAGCACCACGCCCCGGGCCAGACGCTCGTCGTCACCTCCCGGGACGGGCGAAACTGGGATAAGCCCCGGCCGGTTTTTCCGATCTACTACCTGAAGCCGGGCCCCATCTCCGGGAACGATTCGGGCATGGCGATGATGCATCAACGCATGGGCTTCTACGTCGCCCCCAACGGCAGATTGCTCGTGCTGGGGCACTACGGACATGCCCCGGATCCCATGGGGGAGAAGGGGATCGGGCGGGTGGTGCGGGAGGCTCGGGCGGACGGGACTTATGGCCCCATCTATTTCATCCGCTACAACTCCCTCGCCGGAGCGAACGAACAGAATACAACCCGGTTCCCTTTCTATCGTCGCGCGCCGGACGAAGGGTTTTTTGCAGCCTGCGAGGCTCTGCTAGCCGACAAAATGAAGACCATGCAGTGGCGCGAGGAGGATCGGAGCGAGGACGGTTTCTACACCGCCCCCGGCCCGAGCTCGAAGGCCTTGTCCGCGTCTCACCCGATCCTGCAGGCCCCGGCCGTGTTTCACCGCCGAGACGGGATGGCCGTCGTGCTCTGGAAATCGTCTTGGGCCGCGCTCTCGGCGGACGAGGGCAAGACCTGGAGCACGCCGGTCGAGCTGCCGACCGTGGTCACGGGCACGGCCAAAACCTGGGCCCAGCGCACCGACGACGGCCGCTACGCTATGGTCTACAATCCGGCGAAGATCGGTCGTTGGCCCCTCGCGGTCGCGACCAGCGATGACGGCGTGGTTTTCGACCACCTGCTCCTCGTCAACGGGGAGGTGCCGCCGCGGCGTTTCTTTGGCCGGGCGAAGGATTTTGGGTTGCAATACACCCGCGGTATTTCCGAGGGGAATGGCAATCCCCCCGGGAGCGATCTGTGGGTCACCTACAGCAGCAACAAAGAAGACATCTGGATCAGCCGCATCCCGGTCCCGGTCCGTTCCGCTGTGGTGGGGCCGGTGGCCGATTCGTTCGATCGGCTGGACGCGGGCGGCCCCATCCCGGATTGGAATGTTTACCGCCCCCGCTGGGCCAACGTGAGCATCGCGGAGTTCCCTTCGGCCGCGAACAAGAGCCTCCTGCTCGAGGACCGCGATCTCTACGACCACGCCAAGGCGGTCCGGGTATTCGCCGAGGCGGCGGCGGTCCGCATTGGATTCCGGGTTTTCGCCCGGCAGGTGGATGCAGGGCGCATGGAGATCGAGGTGCTCGACGGGGCGGGACATCGGCCGGTGCGCATTGCGCTGGGCGAGGACGGCCGGGTGCGTGCGAGCGACGGTGCGCGGCAGGTAGACGCCGGACCTTTCCTCGCCGGACATTGGTATCAGGCGGAACTTTCGATCAATGCGGCAAGGGGACGATATGATTTCGCTTGGGATGGCCGGGTCGTTGTCCGCCAAGCGGCCTTCGCTGAAGCGACGACTACGGTGGAGCGACTCTCGTTTTGCACCGGTGCCTACCGCACCGAGCCCACACGGCTGACCAACCGTTATGCCGTTTTGGCGGACCTGCCCAATCCCGACGCCGCCGTGGCTCCGGCCACGTTCTACGTTGACGAGGTCGTGATCCGGTAGGCCCGGCGCGTGGCTAAATCTAGCGGAGAGTTAAAATGGTTGACGAGCAGTTAATAGCTAAAACGAATTAGCATCGAAGACGATTTTCCCCGAACCTGCCCCCAAAACCCGGTTGTCCTCAAAATTACTCAAGTCCATGAAGCCTGTTTACACCCCCTTGTTCCAATTCAAATGGTGCAGCCTGCGCGCCACCGGCATTTTTTTGACCGGCCTGATGCTGCTCATTCCGGCGCGCGCACAGCCTGTCGGCACCGGTACGATCAACGGCACGGTGAGAAATGAGGGCACGGGTGACTTTCTCGAGGGTGCGGAAGTGCGGATCGTCGGCACCGAGCGAGTAACCACGACGCAGCGCGACGGTAGCTTTGCTTTTGCCGGCGTGCCGGCGGGCCGCCGACAGCTGCGCGCCTTCTATACCGGCT
>JBEDEF010000365.1:0-22164 GCA_041175845.1 Verrucomicrobiota bacterium | reverse complement strand
GGTCGACGGGCCCGGCAGCGGACAGTCGGGCGGATCAGCCGCCCAGATACGTGGACTTCAGGCGGGGATCGGCGCGCAGTTCGCGGCTCAGGCCGGACATCACGATCCGCCCCGTCTCGAGGACGTAGGCGCGGCTGGACACCTCGAGAGCCAGATTCGCGTTTTGCTCCACCAAGAGGATGGTGATGCCCCGCTGGCGGTTGATCGCCACGATCTGCTCGAAGATGGTCGTAATGAGCCGCGGCGCGATGCCCAGCGAGGGCTCGTCGAGCATCAGGAAACGCGGGTTGCCCATCAGCGCCCGGCCGATGGCCAGCATCTGCTGTTCCCCACCGGACAGCGTGCCCGCGGTTTGGCGGAGGCGCTCGCGCAGCCGGGGAAACAGCGCGAACACTTCCTCGCGGTTCCTGGCCACGCGCTCGCGATCAGGGTCCAGAAAGGCGCCCATCGCCAGGTTCTCCGCAACGGTCAGGTTCGTGAATACCATCCGTCCTTCCGGCACGTGGCCCAGTCCGCGTGCGACAATTCGGTGGGCGGGTTGCCCCAGCAGCGGTTCTCCGTCGAATTCGGCCGCGCCACTGGCCCGGATCAGTCCGGAGAGCGCCCGCAGGGTGGTGGTCTTGCCCGCTCCATTGCCGCCGATCAGGGTCACGATTTCCCCGGCGTCGATGGAAAACGAGACTCCGCTCAGCGCATGGATGGCGCCGTACGAGACTTGCAGGTCGGAAACGTGGAGCAGGGGTGCGCTCAATGGTGGGCCAGGTTTCGGTGGTGGTCCTCGCCGAGGTAGGCCTCAATGACCTTGGGGTTCGCCTGGATCTCCGCCGGCGTGCCCTCGGCGATCTTCACCCCGTAGTCCAGCACTGCGATGCGCCGGCAGCACCCCATCACGACCCGCATCGAGTGTTCGACCAGTAGGATTGAAAGGGCGAACTCACGCTGCACGCGCTGGATCAGGCTGATCAGCTCCACCTTCTCCGTCGGATTCATCCCCGCCGCGGGCTCGTCGAGCAACAGCAGCCGCGGACGCGTGGCCAGACAGCGCACAATTTCCAGCCGGCGCTGCTCGCCGTAGGGCAGGGTCCGGGCCGGGTCGTGGCGCCGCGCTCCGAGGTGGAATAACTCGAGTAGCTCCTCCGCGCGGCGCGTCAGGTCCGCTTCGTCCCGCGTGAACGCCGCACCCCGCAGCAGCGCCTGCCAGGGCCGCGTCTCCCGGTGCAGGTTGCACGCCGTGCGTACGTTATCGAGGACCGATAGGCGGCCGAACAGCCGGACGTTTTGGAATGTCCGCGCGATCCCCAGCGCGGTGATTTCGTGGGGGCGCCGTCCCGCAAGGTCCGAGCCGCGGAACCGCAGCGTCCCCGAAGAGGGCGGATAGACTCCGGTGATGAGGTTGAAGACGGTCGTCTTACCCGCGCCGTTCGGGCCAATTAGGCCGCACAATTCGTCCTCCCCGATCTTCAGGTCCACCGCGTTTACGGCGGTGAGGCCCCCGAAGCGGAGCGTCGCCCCTTGGAGCTCGAGCAGCGTCGCCATCGTTTTACAAGGCCCCCCCCCGACGGGCACGGACGAGGAGGCCCTCCGGCCGCAGGATCATCAGCAAGATCAGCAGCACCGCGTATAAGATCATCCGGTATTCGGCGATGGGCCGGAGCAACTCAGGCAACAGGGTCAGCAACACCGCGGCCCCGACGACCCCGGCCGTGTGGCCCATACCACCGAGGATCACCATCACCACCACCTCGATGCTGCGGGTAAAATCAAACCCCGTTGGCGTGATGGTGAGCTTGAAGTGACCGTAAAGCCCCCCGGCGATCCCAGCAAAGAAAGCCCCGACGACAAAGGCCGCCACCTTGTAGCGGGTTGGATTGAGGCCCACTGCCGCCGCCGCGATTTCATCGTCGTGCACCGCCAGAAAGCCGCGTCCATACGTCGAATGGACCAGCGCCAGCACGGTGTAGACCGTGATTGCGACGCTCGCCAGTACCCAGAAGATATTGGTGTAGGCCGGGATGGCGTTGAGTCCTAGGGCACCACCGAGCACCTCCAGGTTCTGAAAAATCACGCGGATAATCTCCCCGAAACCCAAGGTCACGAGGGCGAGGTAATCCCCCCGTAAACGCAGCGAGGGCACGCCGACGAGCAACCCTGCTCCGGCCGCCGCTCCACCCCCGACCAGCAGGGCCAGCAGGAAAGCTGTTCCTTGAACTAGAGCGCTCGCCTCCGCCAGCTCGCCGAACAATGCGGGCGCTAAAAACAGGGAAACCGCCGCTGACAGGTAGGCCCCCACCGCCATAAAGCCGGCGTGGCCCAGGGAAAACTGGCCCGTATAGCCGTTCACGAGGTTCAGCGAGACGGCCAAGATCACATTGATTCCCACCCCGATCAACACGTCCAGGTGGTAAGGGTTCAAGAAGGGCGCCGCCAACGCCACCAAACCGCTGGCCACCAGCGCCGCGAGGAGAAGCAGGAGCGGGTGGCGCATTTCAGACCTTTTCCACGGTGACCCGTCCGAGGAGCCCCGCGGGACGCAGCAGCAGCACCAAAATCAGAACCGCGAAGGCAATGGCGTCCTTGTAGGTCGACCACGCGCTGCCGCCCACGTACGTCTCGACCACGCCGATCAGTAGCCCACCCAGCGCAGCGCCGGGAATGTTGCCGATCCCGCCCAGCACCGCCGCGACGAATGCCTTTAAGCCCGGCATCACGCCCATCAGCGGATCGATCGAGGGATAGTTCAGCGCGTACAGAACGCCGCCCGCTCCAGCCAACGCCGAGCCCAGGGCGAAGGTAAAGGAGATCACCACGTCATTGTTGATCCCAACCAGTTGGGCCGCCCGTGGATTCAGTGCCACTGCTCGCATTGCCGTGCCGATCCGCGTGCGATGAACGATCAGCTCCAGACCAATCATCAGCAGCAGCGCCACTCCGATGACGACCAATTGGTTGCTCGAGACCACCACGGGGCCGAAGCTGAACCGGCCAGCCGGGAACAGCTCCGGGAAAGTCCGCGGGGCAGCGCCCAGCACCAATTGGCCGCTATATTCGATCAGCAGCGAAACCCCGATGGCGGTTATCAGCACGTTCAGGGTCGGCGCCCCTCGCAGCGGCCGGTACGCGAGCCGTTCGATCAAAACCCCCAACACGGCGCATCCTGCCATGGCCAGCGCCAGCACGCCCAGTCCACCCAGCAGGGTCCCCGCGGGCACAAAACGGCCGCCGAAGTACCCCAGAAATGCGCCCACCATGAACAGGTCCGCATGGGCGAAGTTGATGAAGCGTAGCACCCCATAAACCATCGTGTAGCCGAGCGCGATGAGGGCGTAGATGGCGCCTAGGGAGATGCCGTTCAGCAGTTGCTGGAGAAACTCAGACAAGCCGCGGAGATTTGGCTTCGTCCGGCGTGCGGTCAACCCCGCCGTTGCGTGCGGCAGCGCCACGCTCCTCTGCGCTGCGCAGTCCCCTTGGCCAGCTCCGCGGACGGTTACTGGCGGAGAAGTTCGGACGAACAAGCATGGGAGTCGGTTCATCGTCCGTGAAGCCGGAGGGGCGTGAAAACACCCAGTTCAGGTGGATCTATTTACCGGAGCCATTTTCTGTTGGCTCCGCCGCTTCGCCGGTCACGCTCGGGTGGTCCAACCTCCGCTTCCTGCGGTCGCCCTAATCTCCGCCCATGGCCCGCCTTTTCCTCTCCCTCCTCGTGACAGTGCTCCTTGGCTTGGTCGTCGGTTGCACCGCCGAAGACAAACGGCAGAAGGCTCTCGACCGCGCTGCCGAACACTTTCGCCAAGGCGACTTCGAGAAGGCCCGTCTCGAGTATCAGAACGTCCTCCAGCTCGCGCCCGACGATCCCATCGCCACCGAGCGCCTCGCCCAGATCTGGATGGATCGCGGGGCCACATTCCGAGCACTCGGTCTGTACAGCCGCGTCCGCCAGCTCTCCCCCAATAACCGTGACGCCCAGCTCGCCCAAATCCGTCTGATCCTGCAACTCGGCGGCGTACCCCAGGCCCGCCGGGAGCTCCGCACCCTGCTCGGCCGTCAGCCTGACTTCGGGGCAGCCGTAGTCGTCCTGACTGAGTCCGTGCGCGATGCGGCCGATTGGCGCGCCGCCGAAGAGGCGATCAAGCGCTTCCAGGACCGTACCTCCATTCACTTCCATCTCGCTACGGCCAATCAGCAGCGCTTCATCGGCGAGCGCGAAAAAGCTGTCGCCGCCCTCCGCCGCGCCCTCGCAATCGACCCTAAGGCGGTTGAGGCCCGCGCCCAGCTCGCCTCCCTCTACGCGGAACTCGGTCGCCGTGCCGAAGCGGACAAGGAGTTCAAAGCGGCCGCCGAGGCCGCGCCCCTCCGCTCTCAGGTTCGCATTCGCTACGCAGGTCACCTCGTTCGGACCGAACGTGTCGCCGAGGCGCTCGCCATTATCGCGGACCTCAACCGTCAAGCCCCTGATTACCTCCCCGCCTGGCGCAGCCTAGCCGAGCTCGCCCTCCTGCAGCAGCGCCCAGATGACGCCGCCAAGATTCTCGCCGATCTCCTCGCCCGAGAGCCGGCCGACGGTGAGGCGCGCCTGCAACAGACCTCCCTCGCCCTCGTGAAGGGTGACGCTAAGCGCGCCATCGAGGAACTGAAGAAATTCGGCCAGGACTTCCCCGGCTTCAATCTGGAAAAATACCAGCTCGCCCTTGCCCACCTGCGTGACAACGACGTCGCCAGCGCCATCACGGCCCTGCGCGAGTATGTCATGGGCTTTCTGGACAACTTCGAGGCGCTACTCCTCCTCGGTCAACTCCAGCTCCGGACCGGGGCCGCCGCGGCTGCGACGGAGACGCTCCAGATGCTGGTTAGCCGGCGCCCCGACATCCTTCCGGCTCATGCGATGCTGATCGAGGCCGCCAAGGCCTCGGGCAAGTTGGAGGATTTAATTAAGGTAGTGTCCGAGAACCTCAATCGGACACCCGACAGCCTCCTGATGTGGTACTTCCTCGGGCTGGCCCGTTCCGCATTGGGACAGATGCCTGAGGCCCGCTTCGCTTTCGACCGCGCCCAAGGACCCCAGGGCGAATTCCCCCTCGCCGCCCTCGCGCTCTTCGAGCTCGACCTGCGGGACAACAAGGTCGACGAGGCCGCGCTTCGTGCCCAACAGCTGGTCGAGAAATCGCCCAAGGATCCTGCCGTGCACCTGGCGCTTAGCCGGTCCCGAGCCGCGCAAAAGCGCTGGAAGGAGGCCCTGCAGTCGGCCGGCGACGCCCTCGCCCTCGATCCGCGCCAAGGAGGCTCGACGGGTCTGATCGCACAGCTGCTCAACGCGGTGACGGATCCGCCCCAGGTGCTCGCGCTCGCGGAGGAGGTCCTCGCTCGCTTCCCCGCTGACGAGCGGGTGGCCATTGCCGTGGCCCCCAGCGTGCTCCGTGGCGGCGATGCGAACCGCCTGAAGGCCCACTATGAGAAGGTCCTCGAAGCCAATCCGCGCTCCGCGGCGGTCCTGAATAACCTCGCTAACCTCCTCGCCGACCAACTGCGGCAGCCGCAGGAGGCTCTTTCTATCGCCCGCCGCGCCCACGAGCTCGCGCCCGACGCTCCCATCATTCAGGACACCCTTGCTTGGATGCTCTTCCTCACTGGAGATACCGCCGCCGCGCTGCCGCTGGCCGAGCAGGCCGTCAAGGGCCTGCCCAGGAATCCCGAGTTGCGGTACCATCTCGGGGTCATCCAAGCCAAGCTGGGCCGTAAGCAGGACGCGATCGGCTCCCTCGAGGAGGCCCTCAAATTCAACGGTGATTTCCCCGGCCGCGCCGAGGGCCAGAAGTTGCTCCACGACTTGCGGAACTAACCCCGTCGCTCCGTTGATTTTCCGCCGCCTGAGACTTTTCTCGGCTCCTGCTCCGCCCGGTTCTAAAAGGAGACCGTCCGGGTTCAGTTGAGGCGGTCCGGAGGCGCGTTTCTCTCGCCCGTAATTTTTCAACGATGCGCCTCCCCTGCCTCCCGTCTTGCTCTCACCGCCTCCTCCTGGTGCCGCTCGCTCTCGCCCTCGCGCCGCGGCTGCTCGCCCAGGGCGCTCCTGTGGCCCGGCCCGTTGGGGGGCAGGATCCCGTCGCCCTCTCGACCTTCGAGGTCACCAGCACCCGTGACATCGGCTACCAATCGACCCACGCGGCCGAAGTCACGCGGATGAACACGGCCATCGGGGACATCCCGATGAACGTGACCGTCCTCAACCAGGCCTTCTTGGAGGACACGCTAGCCCGCAGCACCGAGGACGTCCTGGAGTACGTTCCCGGCTTCGTCCCGACTTCGAACAACGACTCTTGGACCGTGCGGGGCTTCGCCAACGCCAACACGAAGTTTATGAACGGCTTCCTGCAGCAGGAGAGCATCGGCAAGGTGTCGCTCGCCAACATCGAGCGGGTGGAGGTGCTCAAGGGTCCGGCAGCCGTCCTCTTTGGCCAGGGTGGTTACGCCGCCACCGTCAACCGCGTCACCAAGCGTCCGTTGGACCGCCCCCAGACGACCGTCCGGCTCAACGCGGGGCCGGTCGAAAGCTGGCGGGCCGAGATCGACCATTCGGGTCGCCTCGGCGGCGCGCGCTCACCGGTGTCCTTCCGCGTCACCGGAGTCTACGACGATGGCTATTATTACCGCCGGATCACCCACGGGGAAAAGGCGTTCTCTGCCGTGGTGGCGTGGCAGCTCGCCCCCGCGACGCGGCTGGCGGTCGAGCACCTGTTCGTGCGGGAGGAGGACGGGGGCGCGGTCTGGCGTCAGCCGATGATGCGCGCCGAGCCCCGCGGCTTTGCCCTGCCCGACGGCTCCTTCCTGGCCTACGGCGACAACCGCCAGGGCTATGCCTCCGCGGGTGATCTCCGGCGTTGGGACCGGGGCTTCACCATGGCCGACCTGCAGCACGCGTTCGGCCGTCAGGTGCAGCTCCGGCTCCAGGTCGCGCACGACACCAAGGATCAGCTTTACGACGAGCATCAGCCCGAGCAGGGCTCCCTGACCATTCTCCGCGACGCCGTCCTGATGCCGCGGCGCTGGCGCGTGCGCACCCAAGAGGTCGATAACTGGCGTTCCCGGAACGAGCTGGTGGCGAACTTCACCACCGGCCCCGCCCGGCACCGTGCGTTGGTCGGGTTCAGCTGGGATGTTTCCGACGGCGAGATCTGGAACCGGGACGGCATCTACAATCGCGGCGGCCTCGCGCCGACGGCGGCGACCCTGAACCAGCGCTGGCCGACCATCAGCGTGGGGAACCGCTACAATGTCTTTCCGACGCTCACGCTCGCCGAGGTCCTCGCCGACGTCCGCCGCGCCGGCTATAATCCGCACATGATCCCGCCGCTCAACGTGGTCGACCCGGAGCGGTCGCTACCGGTGCCGGCCAAGGCCGACCGGCCCCCCCTGCCCGCGGGCAACCGCAACCTCGACCGCACCGAGAACATGGAGTACTACGCGGCCGATGTGGTTTCGTTCTTGGAGGAACGCCTCTTTCTGACTGGGGGTGTGCGCCACACCCGTACCGAAGACCGGCGCCGCAACGGGTTCACCGGCCTCACTACCTTCGATAACCGGGGAGACGCGACCACCTTCAGCGCGGGCTTGGTCTGGCACCTCAACCGGGCCCGTTCCCTCACACTCTACGCCAACGCCAACAGTTCCTTCGTGCCCGGCTTCCTCCGCCAGCCTGACGGCACGCCGATCGACCCGGAGGAGGGTAACCAACGGGAGCTCGGCCTTCGCTTCAGCCTCGCCGGTGACCGGATTCAGGGGCTGCTGGCCGCGTATGAGATCCGCCAGCAGAACTTGGCGGTCGACGACCCCAGCCGCGACGGGGATTGGTACACGCTGATCGACGGCGTCCGGTCGCGCGGCGTTGAGTTCAACCTCAATGCCCGGTTCACCGAGGCCTGGTCCGTGATGGGCGGCTATGCGTACAACGACACGCGGGACACCCGCACGGGCCAGCGCTCGATGTACGCGCCGTACCATATGTTCACGGCCTTCAACAAATACGCGTTCCGCCCGGGCCGCCTCCGGGGCCTCGATCTCGCACTCGGTTCAATTTTCATCGGCGACCGGCCGATTGATCCGGCCGTACTGACGACCCTCGGTGGCATCGCGAACACGCCCTCCTGGACCATGCCCGGCAAGTGGCGCTTCGACGCTGTGCTGCGCTACGTTTTACCCGGCGGTGGCCGGGTGCGCTATACCTTCGGGGCCAAGGTCCAGAACGTGATGAACAGCCAGGAGATCTACAAGCTGGCCGACAGCAACTCGGTGCAGCGCCACCCTGGCCGTACCTTCCAAGCCAGTCTTTCAGCGCGCTTCTGAGGCCCGGCGCCCTTCGGCCGCGGGCGGATCGGGCAGCTCCGTAAAGTCGTTGACGATTCCCTCGTAAGGTCGATCCTGCTTGTAGAGTTGCAGGATGCGCGCGTGTTCGTGATCGCTGGTGGGAAAAACCCGCGGCGGCTCCCCGGGCAGCAGCAGCGCAGTGTAGGCGCGGCGGCGGTCAACGAGGCGGCGGATTACAAGCATCGCGAAATTAAGCACGGTCCTCGTCGCTTGCCAACCCGCCGCCAGATTTCGGGCCCGCGAGACCTTTGCGCAAGCGGGGCTGACCACGTAACCGCGGGCCAAGAGGGTGTCTTCCGGGGCAGGGTTAACCCTTGACAACGAGGTCGACCGAGATGCTGTTAGTCATTAGCAATAATCATCTCCTTCTATGAAGCTCCGTTCCCTCCTCGTTGCGCTCGTCTCTTTTTCTTTGGTCGCTGTTACCGCCGTGCAGGCCCAGACGGCCGCCGAGGTGGCCCAGAAAGCCAAGGCTGATCCCGGCAAGGCTGCCGCCCTCGTTGAGGCCGCGGTAAAGGCTAACCCCGCCAATGCCGCCGCGATCGTCGAAGCGGTCATCAAGGCTTTCGCCGGAACCTCCACGCAGGTTGAAGTCGCCAAGGCCGTGACGTCCGCCGCGGTGAGTGCGGTCGTCACCTCCATGTCGTCGGCTGCTCCGGCCCAAGTCCAGGCCGCCGTCGCCGCCGTCACCACCGCTGCGGTGACCTCTGTGCCCCCCGCGGCCGCGCCTGCGGTGACGGTGGCTGCCGTCGCTGCTGCTCCGAGCTTGCAGTCCACGATTACGAATGCGGCGACGGTCGCGGTCCCAGCCCAAGCTTCGGCCATTGCCAGTGCGGTGGCTTCCATTCCCTCGAGCACTTCCTCGGTGGTCGTGTCGCAGCAGACCACCCCCCAAACTTCGATCGAGACGCCCGTAGTCAGCGGCAGTCTTTGACCGGAGGAGATCCGTCACCTTCTAAGGCCGCTCCGATTGGGGCGGCTTTTTTTTCGCCCGGTGCGGCTGGTAGCCAGCCTGGGCTGCCGGAGTAGCTTCCTTATTCGAGAAAAGACGCTTGGGTCGGCGCCTTCGGGCGTTGTCGGGCGGCGATCTCCTCTGGGGTGGCGTTGAGGTGCCGGGGCGGGCGCGTCGCCCGCGCGGCCACGGCGACCTCCCGATCGGCGACGATCCGGTCGCAGAGGTGGCGGATGTGCAGACGCAGCCACTGATAAGTACTTGAATCCGGCCGATAGTCCGCCGGTCCGTAGCCATGGATCCGGCCCGACTGCAAGAGGCGGTCGTTTTGCTCGAACTCCTCCGGCTTGGAAGGGTTGTATACGGCGTAAGCCTGACCGCCTCCCTTTTTGACCACTGCGAAGCTCGGGACGTCGCTCGGGCCGTCCGCGACGTAAATCATATTGGCCAGCGGGATCCGGCGGTCCTCGGCGGCAATCTTGGAGTTCACATCGATCGCCGGGTTGCGATTGGTGCCCTTGTTGATCTCAAAGATCGCCCGTGTCTTCGTGGTGTTGTCGATGACCATCCCGATCTGCGCGATCTCGGCGCTGGCCTCGATCGGCAGCTCCTTCTGCCGCAGGAAGCCCGGCGGCAACGGGTTCTCGATGAACTCGCAGGCCCAGATCCCGTCCACGTGTCCGGCGATCGAACTGCCGCGAATCATAGGGGCGAGCCCGGTGCTGACGACATAATGCTCCAGGGTGATCTCGTGCTTCACGTACTCGGGCTTTTCCCGGGTGAACGCTTTGGCCTGCGCGAAGAACTCCGGCAGGCCGGGGTAGAATAGGATGTCCCGGCCGCATTCCTGCAGGATTCGATTGTTCAGCCCTGCCAGCGGCCCCGCCTGCACGTAAGTCAGTAGGTGGTTCAGGTAAGCGATCTCCGGCGACAAATGATAGCCCCGCTCCCGGTAGTGGGCCGCCAGCCGGTTGGTCTCCTGCCAGAAACCTGCCTCGTCCACTCCGTACCTCCGGAACAACGGCGACTGCATGTACTCCGGAATCAGGGTCTTGTCGAAGTCCCAGATCAGCGCGAGGGTGTTCTGCGGAAAGAGGTGGGCGGGCATAACGGCGACCGAGGGTGGCTCCGCGGAGTCGCGGCGAGACGGAAACCGCAAGCGCAGGGTGGCGCAATGCGCAAATCTCCCCCACGCTCCGTTCTCGATGGATGACCTGCCCGCCCTCGCGCCGTTCCAGCGGCGGCTCGACGAGCTCTCCGCCCAGATGGCGGAGCCCTCCTTCTACGCCGTGCCGCGCCGTGCCGCCGAGATCACGCGGGAACACCAGCGCCTGACCATCCTCGTCGAGCACCACCAGCTGCACGAGCGTCTCGTCCGAGAAGCCGCCGAGGCTCGCGCCCTTGTCCGCGACCCGGCCGCTGACGCCGAGCTTCGCGAGCTCGCCGCCGCCGAACTCCCGGAAGTGGAGACCCGCCTCGCTGCGGTCCGACAGGAAGTCCTCCTCGCGATGATCCCGCCCGATCCCACCGACTCCCGCAATACGGTGATGGAGCTCCGGGCGGGCACTGGCGGCGACGAAGCCAGCCTGTTCGCCGCCGAATTGTTCCGACTCTATTCGCGCTACGCGGATGAACACGGCTGGAAGATCCAGCCGATGAGCAGCAGCACCTCCGAACGGGGGGGCTTCAAGGAGGTCATCTTCCTCGTCACTGGCTCGGAGGTTTACCGTCAGCTGAAGTTTGAGAGTGGGGTGCATCGCGTCCAGCGGGTGCCCGTGACGGAGGCCAACGGCCGTATCCACACCTCCACGGTCACCGTGGCCGTCCTGCCGGAGGCCGAGGAGGTGGACGTACAGCTCGATCCCCAGGATCTGGAGATCACCGTCTGTCGCGCCAGCGGGCCCGGCGGGCAGGGGGTTAACACGACCGATTCGGCGGTCCAGATCGTGCACCGCCCCACCGGGCTCATCGTCTCGTGCGCCGACGAGCGTTCCCAGCTGAAGAATAAGGCTCGAGCGCTGACCGTGCTTCGTTCCCGGCTGCTGCAGCGGCGCGAGGAGGAGGAACGGGCCAAGTACGCCGCCACCCGCCGCAGCCAAATTGGGTCCGGCGACCGCAGCGAACGGATCCGCACCTACAACTTCCCCCAGAACCGCGTGACCGACCATCGGATCGGACTCACCCTGTACAACCTGCCGCAGGTGATGGAGGGCAAGCTCGAGCCCGTGATCGCCGCATTGCAGAAGGCAGATTACCAAGCTAAGCTCGCCGCCCTCACTGGAGCGGAGTATGCGCCGCCCCGCGCGGAGGAGACTGACTGACGTGCTGACGGTCCTCGAAATCATCAAGCGCACCACGGAATTCCTCGCGGGCCGGGGCGTCTCCTCCCCCCGGTTGAACGCTGAGCTCCTGCTCGGGCACGTGATCGGCCGTCGGCGGATGCAGCTGTACCTGGAGTTTGAACGCCCCCTGACCGCGGCAGAACTGGATCAGCTCCGGCCCCTCGTCCGGCGCCGGGGCCTGCAGGAGCCGCTGCAGTACATCCTTGGCGAGACCGAGTTTCGCGGGCTGCGACTCAAGATCGATCGGCGGGCGCTCATTCCCCGGCCGGAAACGGAGCTATTGGTGGAATGGGTGCACACGTGGGCCGGGACCCAGCCGCCGGTCCTGCGTGCGCTCGACTTCGGCACGGGGTCGGGGGCAATCGCCGCGGCGCTGGCCACCCTGTGGCCCGGGGCGGCCGTGGTGGCCGCGGAACGCTGCCCCGAGGCCCTGACGCTGGCCCGGGAGAACTTCGCCGCGCTCGGGTTGGAGGGCCGCATTCAGCCGGTGGCCGCGACCTGGTTCAACGGCGTGCCGCCGGGACCCTACGATGCGATCGTCTCCAATCCGCCCTACCTGACTGCGGCCGAGGTGGCGGCGGCGGCCCCTGAGGTGCGCCAGCACGAGCCGCGGGCCGCCTTGGAGGCTCCGGACGAGGGTTTGGCCGACCTGCGCGCGATCCTCGAGGGAGCGCCGGGCTACTTGCGGCCGGGTGGTCTTTTGGCCTTAGAAACTGGGTGTGACCACCACGCGGACCTCTCCGCCCGGTTGCACGCGGCGGGTTTCCAGTCGGTGGAATCGCGGCAGGATCTAACGGGCCGCGACCGTTTTATCCTCGCGGTTTGGCCGGGCTGAGCGCGGCCGGCGTGGTGGCGGCAGTGAGCGGCGGGCGATTGTGGGCCCAGGTCTCGCGGTTCCGGCCCAGCCGCACCGCGTCACCCACCACCCGCAGCGCCTCGCGCAGGTGCACGTCCGCCTTCACGTAAGTCTCATTCTCGTCTTCGGCCGGTCCGAAGTCGTCCTCCTCGTCCTCCTTCTTCGGCGCCTTGATGCGCGGAGGGGGCGGCGGGCCCAGGTAAAAGGTGCGGAAGGGATAGTCGCCCTTCGCGATCTCCTCCTTCTCCGCCCGGATCTCCTTGCGGAAGGCATTGTCCTCCGCCTTCTGCCGCTGCCTTTCCTCCAGATTGAGCGAGATCAGCTTCTGCTCCTGGCGCTCCTTGAAGCGGTCCACGATCTTCCGCAGGTAGGCGAACTCCGCCAGGCGGGCCTGGCGCTCCGCGCTGGCGGCCCGGAGGGGCTCGCGGACCTTCGCATCCAGCGGCTCGCCCTCGAAGAAACTGGTCGGGATCTGGTCCCAGACCAAAGCCCGAGGGAGATCAGCCTCCCCGATCGGCAGGAAGTCCTCGATGGAGGGTAGGGTGATGTCCGGCACCACCCCTTTCAGCTGGGTGGAGGCGCCGCTCGGCAGGTAGTACTTCTGAATGGTGAACTTCGCCGCGCCGGTCTTGGGGGCCAGCGAGAGGGCGCGCGACAACTGCTTCATCTCGACCACCTGCTGGACCGAGCCCTTGCCGTGTGTCGAACTGTCCCCGACGACGATCGCGCGGCCGTAATTCTGAAGCGCCCCGGCGACGATTTCCGAGGCGGAGGCGCTGAAGCGGTCGACCAGCACCGCCAAGGGTCCGGAATAGGCGATCCGCGGATCCCGGTCATTGTCGACGTGGATCTCCCCGTTGTAAGCCTTGATCTGCACCACGGGGCCGCGGCTGATGAAGAGGCCGGCGAGCTCCACCGCCTCGGTCAGGAAACCGCCCCCGTTGCGCCGCAGGTCGAGGACCAGCCCCTCGATGCCGGCCTGCTTGAATTGTTCGATCAGGCGGGCGACGTCCCGCGAGGCGGTCGTGCGCTCGCCGTCGGTGTCGCCCTCGTCGGCGGGGCCGTAGAAGGCCGGCAGGGTGATGACCCCGAACGGCTGCGTCTTCCCGTCGTCGCCCGGGAGGTCGAAGATGGCTCCCCGCGCGCGGGCCGAGTTGATCTTCACCTTGTCGCGCGTGATCACGACCTGCTTGCGGACGGAACTGTCGGCGTCCGCCGGCTGCACGGTGAGCACGACCTCGGTGCCCTTCTTGCCGCGGATGCGCTCGACGACCTTGCGCAGCTTCAGGCCGAAGGTCTCGAACGGTTCGCCGCCCTTCTCGGCCACGGCGAGGATCTTGTCGTTCGGCTTCAGTTCCCGGCCGAGGTCGGCCGGGCCGCCGGGAATGATCTCCTTGACCACGCAGACATCGTCCTCGGTACCCAGCACGGCGCCGATGCCGACGAGCTGCAGCTTCATCTGAATGCCGAAGTCCTCGTAGGTCGCGGCGGAGAAGTAGGTCGAATGGGGGTCGTACAGCTTCGCGATGGTGGTGAGGAACAATTCAGCCAATTCGTTGCCTTCGATCTCGCCCACGTTGCGCAGCATCCGCTCGTAGCGCTTGCGGATTTGCGCCTTGGCTTCCTCGGGAGTCTTCTTGGCCAGAATCTCCTGGATCAGCTCGAACTTCAGCCGCCGCACCCATAGGTCGTCCGACGCGGCCGCGTCCGCCGGCCACTCAGCCTTCTGGCGGTCCACCCGGTAGGTTTCGTCGCCCGTGAGATCGAGTGGCTCTTCCAGCCGGGTCAGGATCCAGGCCACGCGCTGCTCCACCCGCTGCTGATAAACGTAGAAGATCTCGTAGGCGGCATTGATGTTCCCGAGGAAAGCCGCGTTGTAATAGATGTTCTTGCTGAATTCTTCGATGAACCGGGCCCGATCCGAGCCGAGGAAGAACAGTCGCTGGGAGTCGAGCTCGCCCATGTAGTCGGGAACGACGCTCGCGTAGTCCGCGCTGCGAACGGCGTCCCGGTTGTAATGCAGCTCGTCCAACAACTTGCTCAGGGTGCTGGCCTCGGCCGCGAGGGTGGGCGGCGTAGTAAAGCGCTTGCGGTCCGCGGCGCCCAGCAACGTCCCGGCGCCGGCGAGCAGAAGCAGGAAGAGTGCGAGGGGCCGGGAGAGGGGGAGGAAAAGCGTCATAGGACCTACAAGGGAGTTTGTGCGCCTCGGGCGCCAGTCAAGCGCCCGGGAGCGATGGAGGCACGTTTCAACGTCGCGAAAGCAGACTGCGGGCGGCGGCCAAGGTTTGCCGTTCGGCGCTGGAGAGCGAGTCGAGGCCGCTCTGGTTAATCTTGTCGAGGATGCGGTCGAGTTCTGCCCGCGGGTCGAGCACCGGATTCGGGCCGGTGGCGTCCTTCTGTGCCGCGAGGGGCGCCGCGCGCTCCGGCGGCGCGGGCCGGCCGACGCGCAGGAGCAGCCAGCCGGCAATCGCTCCGGCGAGGTGGGCTGAAGCGGCGGGAGCGAAGGGCAGCGCGCGCTGGAGCACTTCCCCAATCAGGAGGAAGAACGCTTCGCCTCCGAGGAGCGCCAGAAGCAGGGTGCGGGGTTGGAATCGCAGCGGCAGGACAAAGAACACCAGCAGCCGGAAGGAGCGGTTCGGATGGCGTACCACGTAGGCGGCCAACAAGGCGTAGGCCCCGGAGATCGACCCATGGTGCAGCTCGCCGGCGTCGCGATGGAACCCAAGCCAACAGAGTCCGCCCAGAAGTTGACCTAGCACAAAGGCACCCAAGGGCAGCCGGGGACCCAGTTCCCGGGCCAAAGTTAACCCGGGGCCGAGGATCGCCGCCAGCACCAGCCCCAGCGGTAGGAGGTTGGTGGTGCTATGGACGAACCCGTGGGTGGCCAGACGCCAATACTCGCCCGCGGCCCACGCCCCCGGCATCAGGCCGAGCGTCCCTTCCCTCCAACTGGCCGCCGCCTTCCAGCCCGCCTCGCCGGCCACCTGCAAAGCGAAGGACGCCGCCAGCATTCCGGCTAGTAAAGGTAAAGTCCGCTCCGACGGATTAAGGGCGGACGGGGACGCGGAACGCATGAGTTAATGATGCGGCCGGAGCAGCGGAAGACAAGCAGGCGCCGTGCGCTTGACAGCCCTAGACGCAGGCGCCTTGGTAACCAGACCATGGCGAACAAGTCCGACAAGTGGCCCACGAACGTGGCGGGAAAGTTTTATGTCGATCAACAGTGCATCGACTGTGACTTGTGCCGCGAGACGGCTCCTTCGTTCTTCACCCGTCACGACGACGGGGGCTATTCTTTCGTGATGAAGCAGCCCACCACTGAGGAAGAGGTGGCCCAGTGCATGGAAGCCCTCGAAGGGTGCCCCGTCGAAGCCATCGGTAACGACGGCGAAGCCTGATCGGTACTCCGTCCCTTTGCCCCGGCTCCGCAGCCGGGGCTTCTTTTTGTCCTGAAAGTAATGTTAACCGAAATAATATTTCAGCCGAACAAGCTGCGGCGAGCCGGTCCGGTGCTGTTCCTCGTGGGACTGGCGACTCTTGAGGCGGGCACCCCTGCGACGCAGCTTGATCCGCTTACGGTGGCTTCACCTCGGGTCGCCAATCAGACGTCGGGAGGCACCTTTGCGATGCCCGTTTCGGTGCTCCGGTATGAACCCCGCGTGGACCTGCAGGCCCGTAATTTGGTGGAGGGTCAGGCCGACCTCACGTTGCGGGGTGGCACCTTTGAGAGCACCGGTTGGGCGATCGGGGCAGTCTCGATCGGCGATCCGCAGACGGGCCATTATCTGGCGGAGTTGCCCATCGACCCGGCGATGCTCACGCCCCCGCAGCTCCTCTTCGGCACGGATCTGGCCCTGGGGCCCCTCAACGCCACCGCGGGCGGCCTGCGGCAGGACTGGCGCCCGCTGCGGGCGGGCGGCGGCGTCCGGTTCGGGATCGGAGCCCACGGCTTGCGCCGCGCTGAATTCCGGCACGCGTGGTTTCGGCCCGCGGGACCCGCGGGGCAGGGGAGCGGGCTCGAGTTTTCCCTCGCGCGATCTGTGGCGGCCGGGGCGGTGCGGTATGGTGACCATGAGTTCGACCGGGCCAACCTGCGGCTCCAGCATCGGAGCGCTTTGGGCCAGACCGACCTGTTCGCCGGGTATCAGGGCAAGCGATTCGGCTGGACCAACCTGTATACGCCCTTCAACAGCCCGGAATTCGAAAACCTGCAGACCCGCCTCACGCTGCTCAGCCACCGGCAGGACCGGGCGGCGGAGGGCGGCTGGGAGGCGGCGGTGTTCGAACGGCGGCACAAGGACGATTACGCCTTCAATCGCTTTGCCCCGCTGGGGCCCGTGCATCCGTTCCAGCATACGACGTGGCTTCGCGGCGCGGCCGCGCGCGTGCACGGGCGGGTGACAGGCTTCGATTTCGAACTCAAGGGCGAAGGTCAGGCCGACCGGCTTCGTTCGACCTCCCTTCTCTTCGGCCCCTATTCCTCCCGCACCCTCACGCGGCTCGCGCTGGTCGTCGGCCGGGAGTTCGTCCTGGGCGACGGCGGCGCCTTCGCCGCGCGGGCTGGCCTGATCCACGATGATTCCAATCGCGAATCGGGCAGCCTGTCCCCGCTCCTGAGGCTCGAGCGGACCTTTGCGCCGGGCGCGGCCCTGCAGCGCCTGCACCTGTCGGCCTCCCGCGCCACGCAGTTGCCGACCTACACCGCGCTCGCCTCCAGCGCTTCCGCCGGTCTCTTCCGCGGCAACCCCGGCCTGGGACGCGCCGCGGCGAACACGGTCGAGGTGGGAGCTGCTTTCCGCTGGGCTGGCTGGGACGCCTCCGCCAACGCCTTCGCCCGGGCGGACCGCCGCTTGGTCGACTGGACCTTCCGGCGCGGGGTCACCGCCCGTTCCGCCAGTCCGATGGACGTCGAGGTGGCGGGCTTCGAGGCGCAGGCCCGGCGTTCGTGGGGCCGCGCCGCGGTGATCATCGGTTACACCGGGTTGACCAAGGACGACGCTTATCGGGTGGCTGGCGTGGACGCCAGTTTCTACGCCCTCAACTACGCCCGCCACCGGGCGACCTTCGCGGTGCAGGCCCAGCTGGGGCGGGATTGGGTGCTGAGCCTCGACCACGCGTGGCGCCGCCAAGCCTCAAACTTGCTGCGGACCTTGGGCGGGGAGCGGGCCCTCCACGGCACGCTCGGGCTGGCCTACCGTCCGGCGGCCTTCCCGCGGCTGGAGGTTACGCTGCTGATCGAGAACCTCTGGGACGAACGCTTCCAGGAAATCCCCGCCGTTCCCGCGTCCTCGCGCCAACCCTCCTGCAGCGCCGCCTGGCGCTGGTGAGACGGGCTTTGCGGTTTGACTCCACCCGCGGGCGCGCGTCTTTGCCCGCAATGAGCAATCCCTACCTTCGAGACGACTTTCGGATCCGCTGGTCCGAGCTCACGGCGAACCACGTGGTGCCGGCCGTCGACGCTGCCCTGGCCCGCGCCGAAGCGGCTCTCGCAGCCATCACGGCAGTCGACCTGGCGGCGGTCACCTTCGACAACACCTTCCTCGCCTTGGAGCGCGCGACCGAGGAACTGAACCTCGTCTGGGCCAAGGTTGGGCATCAGCAGTCCGTAGCAGACGAGCCGGCGCTGCGGGCCGCCCACAGTGAGGTGCTGCCGCGGGTCAGCGCCTTTTACGCCCGCATCCCCCTCAATCCCGACCTTTGGGCGCGGCTCCGGGCCTTTGCCGCCACCCCCGCCGCGGCGGACCTCACCGGCGTGCACCGCCGGTTTTTGGAGGAAACGGTCAAGGACTTCCGGGACGCCGGGGCGGACCTGCCGGCGGAGGCCCGTGCCCGCCTAGAGGCCCTGCAGACGGAAATGGCCCAGGTGGCCCAGAAATTCGGCGAGAACGTCCTGGACGCTACGAATGCCTGGCAATTGGTGATTCCGCCCGCAGAGGAGGCCCGCCTGGAGGGCCTGCCGCCGCAAGCCAAGGCCGCGGCCCGCCGCAGCGCCGAGGCCAAGGGACTGGAGGGCTGGCGCTTCACGCTGCACCAACCTTCGCTGGAGCCGGTGCTGATGCATCTCCGTGACGAGGATATCCGTCGGCAGGTCTGGTCCGCCAGCGCCGCCATCGGCTCCCGCGCCCCCCACGACAACGCGCCGCAGATCGAACGCCTCCTGCAGCTCCGGGCCGAGAAGGCCAAGCTGCTGGGCCAGGATCATTTCGCGGACAGTGTGCTGCGCCGACGGATGGCCGGGCAGGGCGCCCGGGCGCTGGCCTTCGTGGAGGACTTCCGCCAACGCTGCCTCGCCCCGTTCGCCCGTGAGACCCGGGAACTGGAGGAGTTTCGGGCGGCCCAGTCGGGCGAGCCGGTCCGGCGGCTGGCGCCATGGGACGTCGCATTCTGGGCCGAGCGCCTGCGGCAGGCCAGTTACCAGTTCGATGAGGAGGCGCTGCGCCCCTACCTGCCGATGGACCGCGTCATCGCCGGCCTGTTTGAGATCGCCGGGCGCGTCTTCGGGCTGCGGGTCACCGAACCCACCCCGGGCACCGTGCCGGTCTGGCACCCGGAAGTGCGGTTCTACGACATGCACGACCGGGCGGGGCGGCACGTCGGGTCGTTCTACGCCGACTGGCATCCGCGCGAAGCGAAGCGGGGTGGGGCGTGGATGAATTACCTGATTACGGGCGGACCGCAGTCGGATGGGGCGCGCCTGCCGCACCTGGGCCTGATCTGCGGCAATATGACGCCGCCGGCGGGGGATCGTCCGGCGCTCCTGACGCACCGGGAGGTTGAGACCATCTTCCACGAGTTCGGCCATCTGTTGCATCACCTGTTGGGCGAGGTGCCGATCAAGTCGCTCAATGGCACCAACGTCGCCTGGGACTTCGTCGAGCTGCCGTCGCAGATCCTGGAGAATTGGACGTGGGAGCGGGAGGGATTGGACCTGTTCGCGCGGCACCACGAGACCGGGGCGCCGATTCCGGAGAAGTTGTTCCGGCGGATGCAGGCGGCGCGCAATTTCCGGGCCGCGAGCGCGACGATGCGGCAGGTGGCTTTCGGCAAGCTGGACCTGCTGCTGCATATGCACACGGCGGACTTTGCTGGTGCGGGTGACGTGGAGCCGCGCTTGCGAGTCGCGGTGGCCGATTGCCTGGTCCCGACGGAGCCGCCGGCGCCAACCATCGTGAAGCGCTTCACGCACCTGTTTGGGGATCCCGTCGGGTACGCCGCGGGCTATTACTCCTACAAGTGGGCGGAGGTACTGGAGGCGGATGCCTTCACGCGTTTCCAGCGCGAAGGTATCTTTAATGGTGAAGTGGGCGCGGACTTTGTCCGATGCATCCTCAGCCGCGGGAACGCGGAAGATCCGGCGGTGCTCTTCCGCTCCTTCCTGGGCCGTGATCCCAACCCGCAAGCGCTGCTGCGCCGGTGCGGCCTGGCGGCCTGAGCCGGGCGGGACCGGGTGGAACGACGCCTGGCACTTTCCAGCACGATCCTTTTCCTCTGGCAAAACACTAAGTTTGCCTAACGTCTCCCCGTGGTCATCCTCTGAGTTTCACCGTTATCGTACCTCCTCCCATGTTCATCTGGATCCTCCTCATTCTTGTTCCCATGTTGTTCGGGCTGTACGCGCAGATGAAGATCCGCCGGGCCTATGCGCGGAACGTGGAAATTCCTTCCCGCGGCCATATTCGCGGCGTAGAGGCGGCCGAAGCAGTGATGCGTTCGGCTGGCATCAGCGATGTGGAGATCATCGAGGTCGAGGGTGAATTGACCGACCACTATGATCCGCTGAACAAGCGGCTGGCTCTCTCCCATCACAATTATCACGGCACCAGTTTGGCTGCGCTGGGGGTGGCCGCGCACGAAGCGGGTCACGCCATCCAGCATAAGGTGGGTTATGCCATGATGAACGTCCGTCAGACGATGGCGCCGGCGACCCAGATTGCGGCGGGGGTGGCCAACTTCGTGATGATCGCGGGCATTTTCCTGCTCTCGACCGCGATCGGCGGCACCTTGCTCACGGTTGGGGCGGTGGCGCTGGGGGTCATCTGCCTGTTTCATCTAGTGACGCTGCCGGTGGAGTTTGATGCGAGTCGCCGGGCGAAGGCACAGTTGGTGAATCTGGGGATCGTGGAGCGGGATGAGATGCAGGGGGTGCACGAGACGCTGGATGCTGCGGCTCTGACTTACGTGGCCGCCTTCGTGGCGGCGTTGGGGAGCCTGTTGCATATCCTGCTGATGCTCTCCGGTCGGCGCGAGGAGTGACCAGTCGGGTGGGGCGGGCGGCTCTCGCTCGAGGCGCCGCTAATCGCAGAGGGTTGTCGAGGGGCTTTGGCCGGCAGGGCCGAAGCCTTTTTTGTTGGCGCTGAGGGCGCTTGCCCGAGGCGCTCGCGGGATTTTCAAGTGAGTGGGGTCGGGCGGTGTCAGCTCATGAGGAGTTGGGAGACAGCCTGGTCACTTGAAGGAATGCTCGCCGCAATCCAAAGGTACGCCTCAGAAACTTCGGAGGCAGCAGTGATTAGCCTCGCGCCTTGCGGCGGATCGCACGCTCCTTGGCCTCTGACCTTGGCGGCCATCGAGGTTGAGCCAGAGGGGCGAATGCCGCCGCGCTGGCTCAGCCCGGATCTTCGTAGCCTAGGATGTCAACGCGTGGGGTTGGAGCCGGCGGCTCCAAGCCGTGGGCGCGTAGCACCTCGTGGAAGGCCGCGATGGTCGAGAAGCCCGGCTTGAAGTTTCCGAAGCGATGGCCCTCTGCCACCAGCAGCGGCGTCCACCCACGCCGGTTCGGTCGGTTCCACACCTCCAACTTCGCGCCCCGGGCGTGTAGCAAGCGCACAACCTTGGGAAAATTGGCGAACGCGGCGCCGTGCATCGCGGTATCCCCTGTCTCTGCTACCGCGTTGAGGTCCGCGCCCAGCGACAGCAGGTACTCCACCGCCTCGACCGCCTCTTCCTCCGTTCCCGCCTCCTCCTCTACCGCCCGTGTGCCGAGGCCCGCGGCGGCCATGAGTGGGGTGCAGCGATCGACGTTGGTGAGGGCCGGATCCGCTCCCAGTGCACGCAACAGGCGCAGGTACGGGGTGTCCGCAGTGTCCGCCGCGAGCATAAACGGCGTGCACCCCTTGCGGTTGATCCGTCCCCCGCCCGAGGGGCCGCCTTGCAACCGCAGGTTCACGTCCGCGCCCTTCGCTACCAGCAGCCGGATCAATTCTTCACTGGGAAAGAGTCCCGAGCCGTCCGGCACCGGCTGGCCGTCGTCTTCGCCGCTGTCCGGCTTACGCACCCAGGTCAGGACGTGGAGCGGCGCGTAACCGGAGCGCAGGTCGTTGGGATTCGCGCCGCGCTCGAGCAGCTCCGCCGCCAGTGCGAAATGCCCATTCTCAATGGCCAACAGCAGGGCGCTGGTGCCGGCGCGGGGCTGCTTGCGGGCTGGGCTTCGCGGGGGCTGGGTCGCCTCATTTACATCGACGCCCGCGTCCAAGAGCAGCCGCACCACGGCGGCGCGGCCGGTGCGGGCAGCGAAGTGCAACGGGGTCATCCCGGACGCCGCGACGGCGCGGCAGGGATCGGCGCCCGCCGCGAGGAGGGCCGCCACCACCGGAGCGTGGCCCTCGTGCGCCGCCCAATGCAGCGCGGTCTGGCCGCTGCCCTCGAGCGCCGCGTCGACTGGCACG
>JBEDEF010000364.1:0-2826 GCA_041175845.1 Verrucomicrobiota bacterium | reverse complement strand
GCAGGGTGGAACCCCAGGCCTCGTCCCGCAGGAAGAACTCCGCCCCGCCGAGCGAGTAGTTCGCCCGCACCAGCGCCAGGTTGGCGATCACCACCAGGGCGAGGAGCCCCAGGCGGGCGTTGCTGCGCAGGGTTTCCGCATCCTCGATCCGAATGTAAATCAGTGAGGCGATCACCATCGCCACCACCAGCAGCACCCGGCCCAGCAGCGTCAGCCCTTCCTGCGTCGCCGCGTCCGCGTTCTCCCGCAGGTAGTTGCGGTGCGCGCTCAGCAGCTCGAAGACTTCCGGGGTCACCTTGTCCCCCGGCTCGACCAAGGTCTGGCCCTGCACCACCCGGACGGTGACGGGCCGGAGGGCCTGGCTAACCGCCTCCTCGCGCGCCGCGGTCGCCAGGCGGTCGAAGATGAGGTTGGGCGTGACGCCAAACCGGAAGAGGCGGAAAACGGCCTGCGCCGCCGCTCGCGGCACCTGGTCCCCCGCCAGGCTGCCCCGGAGTACGGCGAGCGCGTCCTCGAGAGACTGCACCGGCTGCGAGGACGAGGTGTCGTCCGCCCGCCGGATCTGGAAGGCGACGAGGCCGTCGGGGCCGGCGCCCCCGAGGGAGGCGTCGGCCACGCCCTGGGCGTAGATGTCCCGCAGGGCCCGGAGACCTTCGTCGAAAAGGCCGGCGCGCGTCGGTGCGTCGCCGGCGCCGAGCACGGCCGCGATGTCCTCGGGCGCGGCGTGGTAGGGGCCCGCGGCGTTGAAAGCGTCGGCGATCCGCGCCAGCTCCGGCTTGAAGCGCAGCAGCGCGGAGGAGGCGTCGCTGGGGTACGCCCGCTCGAAATCCGCCAACTGATGCAGAAGCCCGGTGGCCGCCGCTTGGAAGCGCTGGAGCGGCTCGGGGTCGAGGCGGTAGACCGGCGGCACGCGGTTCCGGTACTGCTCGCGGGCCGCGCGGGTCTTCTCTGCGCTCTCGTAGCCGAACGAGGCCTGCGCCACCACGCGGGTCGTCGCCGGCTGGTTCAGGCGGAGCGGCGCGTCCAGGGTGGTCAGCCCGGCGGAGCTAACAAGGACGATGGCGGCGACCGTGAGGACAAAGATCAGGGCCGCGACAAGCCGGCTGCGATCCAGAAGATCCGTCCAGCCGGCGCGCGCGCCAGCCTCCGGGGCGGGACCGCCGAGCCCGGCGAGCAGGCGCTGCCAGAGAGGACGCGCGGACATCGGTCAGGCGGCGCCCGCACCCGGCCCGGGGGTCCGGTAGGCCTCGTAGGCGGCGATGATCCGCTGGACCAGCGGGTGGCGCACCACGTCCGCGCCGCTGAAGGTGTGGAAGTCGATGCCCGGGATGTCCCGCAGGATATGGCGAACTTCGAGCAGCCCGCTCTGCTTCGCCTTGGGTAGGTCGATCTGGGTGACGTCGCCCGTGACGACCATCCGCGACTCTTCGCCGAGGCGCGTGAGGAACATCATCATCTGCTCCGGCGTGGTGTTCTGCGCCTCATCCAGGACGATGAACGCGCGCGAGAGGGTCCGGCCGCGCATGTAAGCCAGCGGGGCGATCTCAATCACCCCCTTCTCGCTCAGTCGGGCGACATCCTCGGCGTCCAGCATATCGTGCAGGGCGTCGTAAAGGGGGCGGAGGTAGGGGAGAATCTTTTCGCGCAGGTCGCCGGGCAGGAAACCGAGGGCCTCGCCGGCCTCGACTGCGGGCCGGGTCAGAATGATGCGCTCAACCTGGTTCTGGAGGAGGGCGTTCACCGCCGCCGCCATCGCGAGGTAGGTCTTGCCAGTGCCGGCCGGACCGATGCCGAAGACGACGGGGTGAGCCAGCATCGACTGCAGGTAGAGTTTCTGGCCCAGGGTCTTCGGCACGATGGTGCGCCGGTTGGTCGCGATCACCAGCGGGGTGGCGAGCAACCCCTGAAGCTGCGCGCCCTCGCCGCGCGCGAAGGCATCCGTCAGCCGGTGGAAGTCCGGCGTGCGGATGGTCATGCCCTGCCCGCGGGCTTGGTCGAGGAAGGTGAAGAGTGCCTCCGCGCGTGCCAGGGGTTCTTCGTCGCCTTCGAGGCGGAGCCAGTCCTCGCGGCTCGTGAGCCGCACGCCGAGGGTGCGCTCGGCGTGGACCAGGTTCTCCTCCCGGCCAGCGTAAAGCGCGGCGGCGTGGCGCGGGCTGGGGTAGTGCAGCGTGCGGGAGGCCATCGGTTTAGGCGGCCGGCGGGAGCGTGGCGGCCGCGGCCCGCAACTTCTCCCAGGTGGTCTCGAGCGCCTCGGGCAGAACGCGCGTCTGGCCGAGCACGGGCATGAAGTTATGGTCGCCGTTCCAGCGGGGGACGATGTGGCCGTGCAGGTGCGCGATGCTTCCGCCGGCGACGCCCGCCCCAAGGTTGAAGCCCAGATTGAAGCCGTCGGGCCGGAGGGCGGCGGTCAGGATTCGTTGGCCCGCGAGCAGGGTTTCGAACAGGTCCGCGCGCTCCGCGGCGCGTAATTCGCCGATTTCTCGCACCTCCCGGAAGGGTACCGCCAGGAGGTGGCCCGGGTTGTAGGGAAACCGATTCAGGATGAGATAACTCAAGGGGCTGCGATAGACGATCAGCGCGACCCGGTCGTCCCCCAGCGCCGGCAGCTCGGTGAACGGACGTTCCATCCGCTCCGGGTACCGCGGCGCCGCGATGTACTCCATCCGCCAATAGGCGTGCAGCTGTTGCATGAGGTTTCGGGGGGAAGGCGGACCGGCCGCGGAGTGGTCAGCAAAGGCCCGGGGCGGGGGGATGTCAAAACCCGCTTCAACCCCGCGCGGGCTCGGGATTTTTGCTTTCCGCCCCCCCGGCGCATCGCCCAAGGTC
>JBEDEF010000363.1:0-17506 GCA_041175845.1 Verrucomicrobiota bacterium | reverse complement strand
GGGCTGCGAGTGGTGGCGAGGGAAGGCGTGAACCGCGCGGCGTCATGGCGTCACGGCCGCGCGCGCGGCCGCGATCATGCGCCGTTGAAGCTGGGCCACGCCGGCCATCGCTGCGCGCACGCGAGCGCGGGCGGCGGCGGGATCGCGGGTGATCTTCTCCAGAGCGACGGCGAGCTTGGGGCCGGCGTGTTCCTCGATCTCGAAGAGCCAGTCGCCGAGGCCGATGTCGCGGAACATGTGGCCCTTGAAGGTATCGGTCGGCTGCCGCAGGTGCATGATCGGCGTGCCGGCGGCGAGGCTCATGATGAGCGAGTGGGGCTCGATGCCGACGACGCAGAGCGCTTGCGCGTAAACGGACGCGGCCTCGTCGGGCAGCCAGTAGGTGTCTCGCCAGACGACGGCGCGGCGGGCGGCGGCGGGGAGTTTTTCGAGGACGTGCGTGCGGCCGAGCTCGACCTGGTAGGTCATCTCGGCGCAGAGGAGCACCTTGAGGCTGGTCGCGGCGGTCCAAGCGCTGATCAGGTCGCGGAGGCGGGCGTGGTCGGCCTCGCCGGTGCGGGCGTTGATGCGGTCTCGCAGGCGCTCGGAGTCGGTGCGCGGCCCGGTCGGCGAGTAACGCCGGTCCTCCTTCATGTGGTGGTAAGGCGTGTAGCGCAGCCGAGGGATGAGGCAGACGAACTTGCCTGGCTCGAGGCCGGACTCATCCAGGAAGGTCGCAGCGCGCGCGTCGTCGCGCAGGTCGAAGCCGAAGACGGTGTCGGGCCCGAATTCGAGCACCGGCGCCTTGACGCCGAGATGGCGGGCGGCGTCGAGCGAGAGCGTGTCGCGCAGGAAGAGAAACGCCGCGCCATCGACGAGCGCCCGCAGGGCGGGATCGAGTCGCGAGGGCGGGAGCTTCCCCAGCGCGGCGCGCAGTTCCGCGAGCGTGCCACCCTCGGCCGAGCGCTCGCTGCCCATGCCGGAGACAGGGTCGAAGGTGATGCCGAGGATGCCGTAGGGCTTGCCGGTGACGCGTTTCCACGCCGCGAAGTCGGCCGAGGCGGAAAAGTGGGCCGCGGAGGCATGCACCGCCAAATCGCACTCCGCAAAGGCGCGCCCGAGCGCGGGCGTGGAGGGCTGGCCATTTTTGTCGATGACGCCGTCCACGAAGCGCACCTTGGGAAACGCCCGCGCGAGCAGTTCCCGCGCGCCGAACTCGAGGTTACGCGGCCAGAGCACGATTTCGGCCTCCGGCCAGTGCCGCTCGACCAGCCGCAGGGCGCCGGGAGAGTGGGCGATGTCGCCGATGTTGACGCTCTGCCACGCGGAGCGCACCAGCACGCGCGGCGGGCGCGCGGTCGCGGCGAGGAGCGATCGCGCGGCGAGCGCGGCGAGCGCGGGAGCGGCGAGGAAGCGGCGGCGGTGCATGGGGGTCATTTCGCCGCGGCGCGCCCGAGGGTCCCGATCATCGCGCGCTGGAGCGCAGCGACCCGCTGCATCGCCGCGGCGACGCGGGCGCGGGCGGCGGCGGGTTCGGCGCGGATCGTCTTCAGCACGGACCAGAGCTGCGCGCCCGAGGTCCCGCCCACTTCGAAGACCCAGTCGCCCAGGCCGAGGTCGGCGAACATCTGCGCCTTTACGGTATCCACCGGCTGGCGCACGTGCAGCATCGGCGTACCGGCGGCCAGCGCGATGATGGGTGAATGGCACTCGACGCTCACGACGGCGCGCGCCTGCGCGTAGAGCGCGGCCGCCTCGTCGGGCAGCCAGAACGTGTCGCGCCACAAGACGCGTTTCTTCACGTCGTCGGGCAGGGGATCGACGAGCTGTTCCTTCGCGGTTTGGATCTGGTAGGTCATCTCGGGGCAGGCGACGACGCGCGCGCCCGTCCCGCGTACCCAGCGGACGATCAGGTCGCGCAGCGGGGCGTGGTCCGCCTCGGCGGTGGCGGCGTTCAGGGCGTCGAGCTCGTAGTCGGCGGCGCTGCGCGGCAGGTTCTTGACGCGGTAGTAGGGCGTGTAACGGAGGCGCGGGACGACGCAGATGAACTCTTCGCCACGGAGGCCGTGGCGCTTCATCCAGTCCTCGGCGCGGGCGTCGTCGCAGAGGTCGAAGGCGAAGCAGCCCTCCGGTCCGAAGTCGAGGATGCCGGGTTTCAGTTCCTCGCGCTGCAGGAAGCGCAGCCCGAGCGTGTCGCGCGCGTAAATGCAGGCCGCCTTTTCATAGACGGCGCGCGGGCCGAACTTTTTTGTGAACTCGCCGCGCGGCAGTCGCTCGATCGCCGTGCGCAGCTCGGGCAGCGTGAACCCGTTGGGGTGTGCGCGACGGTCTGTGATCGGATCGAACGACGCGCCAAACAGCCCGAACGGCCGCCCGGTCGCGGCCCACTCGGTGTAGGTTCGCGCGTTCTTGGCCGGGGAGACGAAGAGGTCGGCCCGGGCCCACGCTTCGGCCAGCTCCGGCCGCGAGGCCCGACCCCGGGGGTCGATCTCGCCCTCGACGATCCGCACGCGCGGAAAAGCGCGGCCGAGCATCTCGCGCTCCCGGTCGTGGAGGCTCCAGGGCCAGAGCGTGACCTCGGCGCCGGGCAGGTGGCGCTCGAACAGGCGGAGGGTGCCCGGCACGCGGCCGACGTCCCCGATATTCTCATACTGCAGCGCCTCGCGCAGCAGGATGCGCGGTCCCATGGCCGGGGCGGCGGAGCGGAGGGTGGGCGCCAGCGTGGCCGCGAGGGCGCCGCCGCCGGCTTGCTGGAGAAAAGCGCGGCGCTGCATCAGAAGGTGCCCTTGAACCCGAAGGTATACGCGGCACCGAACCGATCAAGTTGGCGCAGGCGGGCGTAAGGCGGGGTTTCGGGGTTGTAAAATTCGGTCTTGAGCGGGGTATTGGCGACGTTGCGCGCGGTGAGATAGACGGCGAGGCGCCGGTGCACGCGCCACTCGAGGTTGACGTCGAGTTGCACCCGCTCGGCGGTGTAACTGAAAACGCCGGGCGGCACATTGGCGCCGGTGAGCGGGGTGTTGCGCCGGCGGCCGGTGAGGTTCCAGTTCAGTTTGGCGAGGTAGCGCGGGCGGTTGTAGCTCACGCCCCAGTTGATCGTGCGATCGGTGAAGCCGCTGAAATCCGCGGTGGTGGCGCCAGCGAGCTGCATCTCGGTGCCGTTGAAAAACACGCCGAAGCCGCGGGCGAGCGGGTGGAGGGCGTCGAGTTGCTGGCGGTAGCTGTACTCGACGCCGGTGACACGGGCGTTGCCAATATTGGTCTGCGAAATCAGGTCGTAGCCTAGGTAGTCGTCGGGCAGGTCGTATTCCGCCAGCAGGGCCGCGGTGGCCGGGGTGCGGGTGGCGCCGAAGAAATTGGCGATGTCCTTGCGAAAGAGACCCACCGAGGCCAGGCCGCCGCCGCGGAAGTAGTACTCGAGCGAGAGATCGAAGTTGTCGGCGGTCCAAGGTTGGAGGCCGGTGTTGTTGACCGTGATGGTGCGGGTGGCGGCGGTCGGATCCGAGACGCTCGTGCCGGGGATGATCTGCTGGAAGTTGGGCCGGCCCAGCGTGCGGGCGTACGCGCCGCGGAGCAGCAGGTCCTCGCGCAGGTTGAACGTCGCGTTGATGCTCGGATACAGATCGTCGTAACTCCGCACGGCGTGGGTGCCGCGGTCCCGGTATTGCAGGCGGGCGAGCGCGACGGCGTCGCCCGGTACCCGCACTGGACGGTTGTTCACCAGAATCAGGTTGCCCTGGGCGTCCTGCTGATAGGTGGCCCGGAGGTCGTTGAGGACGCCATAGGCGTCGTCTTCGGTGCGCTCGAAGCGCACGCCGCCCACCAGCCAGAGCCGTTGGTCGAGGAGCCGCGCGTCGGCGCGGAGATAGGCCGCGGAGATCGTCTCTGTGATCTGGCGTGAGTTGTTGGCGCTGGTGCTGATCGCAGTGACCTCGTTGAACGTCCACCACGCAGGGTTCTGCTGATAGAGCCGCCAGAGTTTGGCCGTGCTCTGCCACCGGCGGGCGGGGAGGCCCCACGCCATGCGCTGCCCGGAATACCCGGAGGCGACCAGATCGTAGCGGCCGACGACATCATCGGCGGTGTTCGCCACGCCATCCGGGCCGACGAAGGTGCGGGAGAGTTGCGGATTGCGCATGTCGCGATCCTCGCGCCGCAGGTCGAGGCCGGCCTTGAGGGACAGGGGAAAACGGGTGACGAAGGTGCGCCGCGCGTTGAGGTGGGCGCTGGCGATAACGGCCAGCACGTCGCCCTGGTTGCTGCGGGCGGAACCGATGGTGGCGACGTTAATGTCGGTGCCGTCCACGGCGGCGCCGGCGGGAGTGGTGGCGGTCATCGTGCCGGGACGGGTGGGTTTGATCTGGGCGAAGGCGACGGTGACGTTGCGAAGGGTGTAAGAGGCCTGCTCGAAGAAGCCCTTGTCCACGTCGCGGTAGTGATTGGTCGAGCGGGAGTACGCGCCGCCGCCGTCGAGGTGCCAGACTGGTCCGGTGTGGCGCCACTTGAGATTGGAGAAGAGGGTCGCGCCGGACTTGCGCCGCGAGCCGGTGCTCCAGGTGACGGTGCCGGCGCCGGCATTGCCGCGGGTAAACGTGCGGTCGTAGGCGGCGACGGCACCGGTGGCCCAGGTTTGGTCTACGATGTCGGTGAACTGGTCCGTGCCGGTATACTGCAGGCCGAGCGTGAGGACATCGGTGGGCGAGAACTTCCAATCGGCGGTGGCGCTGGCGGATTCGCGCGAAAGGATCGCCGGGGCATTGGGGATCCGGTAGGAGATCAACGCCGGATTGGCGGCGGTGCCGGCGGCATTATTGATGGAGATGGGCGACCACGTGGGCTGCGACGACTCCGACTGCTGGAAACGTGAGAAGTAGATGCCGCTGACGGTGAAACCAAAGGTTTTCGAGAGCGGCACGATGTAGGAGAAGTCGGCGCCCGGCTGGATGCGCCAGCCGGTCGTGCCTTCACCGGGGCCGGGCTTTTCACCCAGCGAGAGGTACATGCCGTTGGCGGAGGCGAAGGCGTGGTAGGTGAACTGGGGGCGCGCGAGTTCGAAGGCGGTCTTGCTGATCACGTTGACGGCGCCTCCCAGCGAGTTGGCCGACAAGTCCGGGGTGGGCGATTTGCTCACCTCGACGCGGGCGATGTTGTTCATCGATAGCCCGACGAGTTCGAAGTTGCGGTTCAGGCCGCTGGTGGCGGCGGAGGCGATGGGCTGGCCATCGACGGTGAGCGGCGTGTTATTGGCGGGGACCCCGCGCACGCTCACGGTGTTGGGTTGGAAGCCGGCCATGTCGACGACTACGCCGGGAATGAACTTCAGGAAGGCGCCGACGTTGCCTTCGCCGATGTCGCCATATTCGTCGCCGGCGACAACGCTCTTCAGATTGGCGGCGAATCGCTGCTCGTTGATCGCAATGGCGGCAGCGTTGGTGTCGCGCTGCGATTCCACGAGGAAGGCGTCGAGCTGCAAGGGAGATTCGGCACGGGCTTCGGCGAGGCCGGCGCGCGTCAGCGCGATCTCGCGGGTGAGCGTGGCGCCCGTTTCGACGACAAGGTCGATGACCACGGGCTGGAGTCCGGTGTGGAACACCCGGAGGCGAGCCGGGCCGGAGGGTACGCCGCGCAGGGTGAATTCCCCCGGGTCACTGGTAAACGCAACGCGATCGGTGCCCTCGAGGCTGACGCGGGCGTTGGCCAGGTACGCGCCGTTGGTGGCGTTGCGCACGCGTCCGGTGATGCTGCCGAAGCCTCCGGGGGACACCGCCGCCGACCGCGCGGGTGCGGGAGTCGTTTTCGGGGCGTCGGCGGGTTCGGTGCGGCGGATGAGGAAGATGCCGGAGCCTGGCTCCTGGCGCGCGGTCAGTGCCGTGCCGGCCAACATCCGCCGGAGGGCTTCCGCCGGGGGCATCTCGCCCCCCACGGGAGCGGTGCGGATATTGGCCACGGAATTGCTGTTGAACAGGACCTCCGTCCCGGCCTGGGTGGCAAATAGCCGGAGGGCCACCTCCGCGCGGTCCGCGGGGAGATCGAAGTGGCGGGCGTCGGACGCGGAGTTGTTCGCTGCCGACAGGGGCAGCAACCAACCGGCGGCCAGCAAAGGCGTGCGGCAGCGGCGTAGGAGGATGGAGAATCGGCTCATAGCTGGGGTGGGGCGGGAAGGCTCCGGAGAGGAGACGCCGCAGATGGCGGAATCCCGTACGTCAATCGCGGCAGCCGGCCAACGTGCGCCTGCAACTCCGACTAACGCCGTCCGGGGAGCGGTCCCGGGGTCAGTCTGCCCCGCGGTTCACCTCGGGACGGCCACGCGCGACGCGGAAGCTCCGCCCGCCTAGCGCGGCCGCAGGAGAATGGTCGTATCGTCCACCCGCTCCGCCTTTACGCCGCAATCCTGTTCCAGCAGTTGGATCACGCCGTCAATCCGGTCCGCCCGGATCCGGCCGCTCAGGCGGAGCCCGGTAAGCGCGGGATCGCCGAGCGCAAACTGCACACGGTTGTGCGCGTTCAGTTCTCGCACCACGGAGTCGAGCGAGGTCTCGCTGAAGTCGAGGATGCGGGACCGCCACTCGAGCCTGGCCTCCAGGTCCGCCGGCGGCACCGCCCGCAAGGGTCGGGCCGCGTCCGCGCGCGCGACGCGATGCTCCACGATGACGCCTCGCCCGGCCTCGACCAGGGCGAGGGACCGGGTGCCAGCGCCCTGCGCTTCCGCCACGGCGACGCGTCCCTCGGTCACGAGCACCTCGACGCCGCCCGTTTCGACTCCGACGGAAAACGCGGTGCCGACCGCCTGAACCGTGACGCCGGCGGCCGTGACGACGAACGGTCGGGCGGGGTCCCGGGCGACGTCGAAGTGGGCCGTCCCGCTGGTGAGCGTGACGTGGCGCGCCGCTCCGTCGTAGTGCACGATGATTGCGGCGGGGCTACGGCGGACGACGATCGATCCATCGGGCAGTATCTCCCGCGCCAGGGCGGCCGCAGTCGCCGGGGTCCCTTCGGCCGGCGTCGGGGCCGGCGGTTGCCAGGCTGCTACCATCCCCAGGAGCAAGACCGCTAGGGTGGTGGCGACGAGGCCACGCCGGCGGTTGCGGCGATGGCGGCGGGCGGCGAGTTCGCCAAGTAAGAGTGCCCTCGTCTTAGGCCGATCCAGCCAGCCTGGCGGCAGTCGCGAAGGCTCGCTGGAGGAATCAGGACGCATCTTCGGAGAGCCCGGTCAGGCCATGACTGCGCAGATACGCCTCGCAGCGCCGCATGGCGCGCGCGACCTGCACTTCCACCGTGCGTTCGGAAAGGCCGAGGCGGGCCGCGGTTTCACGCTGGGAAAGGGCCTGCAGCTTGCGCATGACAAACACCTCGCGGCACCGGGCCGGCAGGGCCTCGATGGCGTCGGTGAGCAAGCGGATGCTTTCGAGGTGGTCCGGGACCGCGACCGATTCGTTTTCGGAGGGAGAGCGTTCACCCGCCGGAAAATCCCGCACGTCGCCGAAGAAGTCGTGCCGGTCGCGCCGCACGGAGTCGAGGGCAAGGCGGCGGGCGACCTGAAACAGGAACGCGCGGGCCGATGCAATTGGTTGCGCGGCGCGCGCCCGCCAGATGCGAAGAAATGACTCCTGCACCACGTCATCAACGTCACGCACCGCGGGAAAAGATCCTCGCAGATAACCGCGCAGCTCCGGTTCGTGGGGGTGGACTTCAGCGGCGAACCAGCGCGCGAGGCTCAGCGGCGTGAAGCGAGGGTCGTTCTCTGGCACAGCTGCAGAAGGCGCCGGAAAACGTGCTTCAATTCAATCCAGATCAGGGCGAAGGGGTAACATCTGGAATCAGGACACGACTCGCGCGCTTTGCGTAACAGTACCGATGCCGGAGCTGACCCGCCTTGAGGCGGACCCCCGTCCACCTCAGCGGTGGGCGTGCCACTCGGGGGACGCGTACTGCTCCGTCAGCGCCTCGACCTCGCCCTCCGCGAACTCCGGCCACGGCACGCGCGCGGCCGCCGCGCCGAGTAGGGTCGCGAGCGCAGCGGTGAAGTCCTCCGTGAAACGCTCCCAGTCCACCGCGCCGCCCGACTCCGCCGCGGGCCGCCACACGGAACCCTGAAAGAGCAGCCCGCGCTTGTTCCGCTTCTGGGCCGCGCCCGCGATCTTCGCCCCGGTGCCGGAATGGATCACGTCGTGCACCTCCGCCCGCTCGAAGCACACGCCCGCCGGGGTATCCGCGGCCGGGTCCCGCGTCTCCTGGGTCACGGCGGGCACGCCCTGGGCCCGCAGACTCGCCGCCAGCGCCTCGTGCACCTCCCGGTAACTCTTGGTCGCCCGCATGTCCTCGAGCGGATGACCGCGCGGGATGACGAGCGCGTAGGTCCAGTCCTCGCGGTGGTCGACTACGCCCCCGCCGGTCGCCCGGCGGCAGAGTTCCGGCGTCTCGCCCGCCGGGAGCTGAGTGTGCACGAAGTCGAGCGCCTGGGAATAGCCGAAGGTGAACGCGGGCCGGTGCCAGCCGTAGTTCCGGAAGCGCGCCGCGGCCGCGTCGGGATAGCGCTGCAACAGCAGGAAATCGACCGCCATGTTCTCAGCGGCGCCGCCGGTGCGGAAGGGGAGGAGATCGAGGCGCATCACTCAGCCGAGGTACCAGGCCCGCGCCGCAGGAGGCACGTGCAAGCTTTCGAGGGCCGCGGCGAGGGGTTCCGGCTGCGTCCGCAGCCGCCCCGCGAGCGGTCGCAGGTCCAGTTCCAATCGCGCGGGTCGGCGGCGCGCGGCCTCCGCCTGGTCCGCCCGGGTGGTCGCGGCGAGCGGCGCCTGCTGCGGGGTTAGCTTGAAATGCGCCCGCACCCGCTCCGCCAGCTCCAGCCGGGAGACGAGCTCCGTCCCCGCCCAGTGGCAGACGCCCCGCACGTCGCGGCGCTCGCACAGCTCCACCAGCACCTCGGCTAGATTGTCCGCGGTGCAGGGCTGCCGGAACTCATCCGTGAACAGTCGCGGCGTGCGGCCCGCCGCCCAGTCGGCGAACAGCCGTTCGTGCAGGCTGCGTCCGCCCCCCGGGCTGTTGCCCAGCAGCAGCGGCGCGCGCACGGTGACCGCGAATTCCGCCGCGGCCGCCGCCACGGCCTGCTCGGAGGCGAGCTTCTGCCGGCCGTAGAGGTTGATCGGTTCCGGCGGATTCCCCGCGGCGTACGCTCCCGGGGAAGTGCCGGGGAAGACCTGCTCCGAGGAGATGTGCACGAGCCGCGCGCTGAGGTGGTGGGCCAACCGCGCGAGCTGCGCCGGCAGGTCGACGTTCAACGCCTGCGCCAACGCCGGCTGGCGGTCGCACTCGTCGGGCGCGGAAAGCGCCGCGCAGTTGACGATCGCGTCGGGAAAGGCGTCGAGCACGGGGGCCGTGACCGCCGCGGGATCGGACAGGTCCAAGGTGAGCCGCGTCCGCAGCCCCGCGATGCGCTCCTCGGACCGGTGCGTGGTCCCGATCACGTGGTGGCCCCGGCGTTCGGCGGCCCGGGCGAAAGCGGCGCCCACCAGCCCTGAAGCCCCGGTGAGGAAGAGCTTCATCGACCGTCCTCCGGCGGCAAAAACCAGCGCACCACCCAGCCCCGCCCGACGCGGGTCAGGGCGAGCGCGGAGGCTTTGCGCACGTGGAACACGACTGGGTCTGGCCCGCCGGTCACGAGTTGGGAGGCGAGGGCCGAGAGCTGCGGCTCGTGGCCCACGATCGCGACCGGCTCCCGCGTGCGGGCCAGTCGCCGGGCGACGGCGCCGGGGTCGTCCTCCGGGGCGAGTCCGGGCACCTCTCGGAGTGCGGCGGCCGGGGCCGCGGCGGCCACCCGTTCCGCGGTTTCCCGGGCGCGGCGCAGGGTGCTGTGCCAGATTTCGGCGGGGGCGAACTCGCCGGTGGCCCGAAGCCGTCGGGCGAGGGCCCGGGCCTGCCGGCGGCCGCGCGGGCTCAGCCGGCGGGCCTCGTCCGGCACGGTGTCCTCCGCGTGGGCGTGGCGGATGAGGAACAGCTCCATCGCCGGACGTCAGGGCGCGAGGCGTTCCACGGTCCAACCGTCCTGCTGTCGGCGGTAGCGGAGGCGGTCGTGCAGGCGGCTGCGGCGGCCCTGCCAGAATTCCACGGTCTCCGGCACCACGCGCCAGCCGCCCCAATGCGGCGGCATCGGCACCTCCTGCCCCTCGTGCCGCCGTTCGACGGCCTTGTAACCTTCCTCGAGCACGCTGCGCGCGGGCACCAGGGCGCTCTGCTGCGAGACCCACGCGGCGAGCTGGCTCGCGCGGGGGCGGGTGGCGAAGTAGGCCTCGCCCTCCTCGCGCGCCACCTTGACCACCGCGCCCTCAATGATCACCTGCCGCTCGATCGGGAACCAGGGGAACACCAGGGTCGCGCGCGGGTTCGCTGCGAGTTCCCGCCCCTTGCGGCTCTCGTAATTGGTGTAGAAGACGAACCCCCGCCCATCGAGGCCCTTGAGGAGCACGGTCCGCGCCGAGGGGCGGCCGTCCGCGCCGGCGGTCGCCAGCAGCATGGCGTTGGGCTCGGGCAGCTTCGCCGCCTCCGCCTCCTGGAACCATTTTTCAAACTGGCGGAACGGTTCGCGCGCGAGGTCCGCCTCAGCGAGGCCGGCGAGTGAGTATTCCTTGCGGAGGTCGGCGAGAGTCACGCGGCGACCGTGGTCGCGCCGTCGCGCGCTGTCAAAAGGCAACGTGCCCGCGGGCTTGAAACGCACCCGGATCAACCCGAGCGTTCGCGCTGCCGATGCACTTTTCCGCCGCCGCCGTCGAAACCGAGGCCGAACGCCTATTCCGGGTGCTCCTGTCCGTCGACTGCAACCCGGGCGCGCGCCCGTGGGACCTGCCGCGCTGCCGGGAGATCGCCCCGCTCACGCTCGAGATCAACGCCCGCAAGCGCGAGCGGGGTGCCGTCCTCCTCGCGCACTCCTACGTCGAGCCCGAGATCGTCTACGGCGTGGCCGACCACCGCGGCGACTCCTACTTCCTCAGCCTGCGCGCCCGCGAGGCCCGCGCCCCGGAGATCGTCTTCGCCGGGGTCGTCTTCATGGCCGAGACGGCGAAGATCCTGTCCCCGTCCGCCCGCGTCCTGGTGCCCGATCCCGCCTCCGGCTGCTCCCTCGCCGACTCGATCACGCCCGCGGAGGTCCGCCGCCTGCGCGCCGCCTTTCCCGATGCGGCCGTCGTCTGCTACATCAACAGCACCGCCGGCGTGAAGGCGGAGTCCGACGTCTGCGTGACCTCCGGTAACGTCCACGCGATCATCGCCGCCCTGCCCGCACGGCGGGTGATCTTCGTGCCCGATCGCCTGATGGGCGCGAACGTCCGCGACGAGCTGCGCCGGCAGGGGGTCGACAAGGAGATCATCACCTCGGACGGCACCTGCATGGTGCACGAGCAGTTCACGCCGGGGGACATCGCGGCCGCCCGCGCGCAGTTCCCCGGGCTCCGCGTGGTCGTGCACCCCGAATGCACCCCGGAGGTGGTCGCGGCCGCCGACTTCACCGGCAGCACCGGCGCGATGATGCGCTATGTGCGCGCCACGCCGGCGCCGTACTACCTGCTGCTCACCGAGTGCGGCCTCGTCGGGCGCCTGCAGGCCGAGGAACCCGCCCGCCGCTTCATCGGGGGCTGCCGCCTCTGCCCCTACATGAAGCTCAACTCCCTCGAGAAGCTCCGCGACCTGCTCCGCGCCCCGCGGCCGGACCAGATCGTCGAGGTGCCGGAGGACGTGCGCCGCCGCGCCGCCCGGTGCCTCGACCGCATGTTCGAACTCTCGCCCGCCGACTGAACCCTCCCCGATGCTCACCCCCCGCACCGAACTGCTGATCGACCTCGCCCTCGAGGAGGACCTGGGCCTCGGCGACCTCACCAGCCGCGCCCTCTTCCCCCCCGGGCACCGGAGCCGCGGCTGGATCGAGGCGCGCCAGGACCTCGTGGCCTGCGGGGTTGACATTGCCGCCCGCGTCTTCGCCCGCGTCGATCCCGCCCTGCGCGTTCGCCTCCGCGCGGCGGACGGCGATCGCCTACGCGCCGGGGCCCGGGTCCTCGAGGTGGCCGGCCCCACGGCGGCCCTGCTGGCCGCCGAGCGCACCGCCCTCAACTTCCTCCAGCGCCTCTCCGGCATCGCGACGCACGTCCGGGCCCACGTTGCCCTCCTCGAGGGCACGGGGGTGCGCCTCGTCGACACCCGCAAGACGACGCCGGGTTGGCGGGCGCTGGAAAAGCACGCGGTTCGTTGCGGCGGCGGGGCGAACCATCGCTCCTCGCTCGGCGAACATGTGCTGATCAAGGACAACCACCTCGCGGCCGCCGGTTCCCTGCGCCGTGCGGTCGCGAGGGCCCGCGCCGCCGCGCCGCATCTTTCCCGGATCGAGGTCGAGGTGACGACCCTCGCGGGCGTGCGGGCGGCGCTCGCGGCCGGGGCGGAGGTGATCCTGCTCGACAATTTCCCGCCGGACCGGGTCCGGGCCGCTGCGGCTCTCATCGCCGGCCGCGCCCGCGTGGAGGTTTCCGGGGGCGTCCGCCGCGAGACCCTGCGCGCCTACGCCGTCCCGGGGGTCGACGTCATCAGCGTGGGGGCCCTCACGCATTCCGCCCCGGCCGCCGACCTGAGCCTTACCGTCCCGGCGCGCGGGCCGGCCGTCTGAGGATCCGGCGATGGAGATCATCGAGACCGACTGTCTGGTCATCGGGGCGGGCTTGGCCGGATCGGCCTACGCCCTCCACGCGGCTCGCGCGGGCCGGCGGGTGGAATTGCTCGCGCTCGACGGCCCGTTGGTGGCGAACAGCGACTGGGCCCAGGGTGGCATCATCTACGAACCCGGCGATCCGGCCCGGCTGCGGGCGGACATCGTCGCCGCGAGCGACGGCACCGCGAATCCGGCCGCGGTCGAGCAACTGGTGCGCGAAGGCCCGGCGGCGGTGAAGGAGCTGCTGCTCGATGAGCTTGGCGTGGCCTTCGACCGCGACGCCGCCGGCGCCCTCGAGCTCGCCCGGGAGGGCGGCCACAGCGAGCGGCGCATCCTCCACGCCAAGGACCTCACCGGCCACGCCATCCTCGCCGCGGTCGCCGCGCGGGTGGACGCGACGCCTGGTATCACCCGGCGGGGCGGCTGGGTGGCCGTGGACCTGCTGACCCTGTCCCACAGCACCGACCTCGTGGCCGAGCGCTACGCGCCGCTGACCTGCTTCGGGGCCTACGTGCTGGATACCGCGACGGGCGTGGTGCGGGCGATCGTGGCTCGCCGCACGATCCTCGCCTCGGGTGGCCTGGGGCAGATTTTCCTCCATTCGACCAACCAGCCCGGGAGCGTGGGCCATGGCGTGGCGATGGCGTACCGCGTCGGCGCGCGGCTGATCGACCTCGAGTACGTCCAGTTTCATCCGACCGCCTTCCACCGGCCGAACGCGCCGGGCTTCCTTGTCACCGAGGCGCTCCGCGGTGAGGGAGCCGTGATCGTGAATGCCCGCGGCGAGCGTTTCGTGGACCGCGTGCATCCCGCCGGTTCGCTGGCGCCGCGCGATGTGGTGGCCCGCGCGATCCACCTGGAGCTGGCGGCTAGCGGGGAACCGTGCGCCTTCCTCGACCTAGGCGCGTTTCGGCCGGGCTTCGTGCGGGAGCGGTTCCCGACGGTGGCGGCGCGCTGCGCGGCCCACGGAGTGGACGTTGACCGAAGCCCGATCCCGGTCGTCCCGGCCGCCCACTTTTCCTGCGGCGGCGTGCACACGGACCTGGCGGGGCGCACCAACGTGCGGAACCTCGGCGCCATCGGCGAGACGGCGTGCACCGGGTTGCACGGCGCGAACCGGCTCGCCAGCACCTCGCTGCTCGAGTGCCTGGTGGGGGCCCGGGCCGCCGCGGCCGCCGCCGTGGCGGAACTGGCGGGGGAGAGTGGTGCGCTGCCTCGTCCGCGTCCGTGGTGCGGCGCCGACCGTCCCGCCGACCCGACGCTCATCCGGCAAGACCTCGAGCTCCTGCGCAACACGATGTGGAACTACGCCGGGATCGTGCGCTCACCGCGCCGCCTCGCGCGGGCGCGCCGGATCTTGCTCGAGCTGCGCGAGGAGATCCAGGGCTTCTACCGCGACTGCCGCCTTTCCCGGGAGTTGCTCGAGCTGCGCAACGCGGTGCAGACGGCGCTGCTCGTGGTGCACGCGGCGGCCCTCAACCCGCGCAGCCGCGGCTGCCACCACGTCGTGGCGGAGGAGTGAGCCGGATGGCTCAGCCGGACTCAGGTCCGGGCGGCGCGGGCGTCCGCGATCAGGGCCAGCAGCGCCGCGAAATCCTCGTCCCGGCTCCGGCTGTGGATCCGGTGGTCGAAGCCCGGCGCCGCCCGTAGCTCCGCCTCCGCCGTCGCGAGCCGACGCGCGATCTCCGCCTCGTGATCCCCCGCCCGCGCCCGCATCCGCGCCGCCAGCTCCGCCGGATCCACGATCAAAAAAACCGTGGTGAGCGCGCGCGCCAGCAGCGGCTCCGCGCGCGCCGCCCGCCGCAGGTTCTCCACGCCCTGCACGTCCACGTTGATGACGAGGTCGCGCCCGGCCGCGAGGGGCCCGAGCACGCTTGCCCGCAGGGTCCCGTAGAGGCGGTCCTCGTGGTCGCCGTGGACCTGCGCCCACTCGAGGAAGGCGCCCGCCGCGATCCTCCGCCGGAACTCCGCCGCGTCGAGGAAATGGTAATGCACGCCGTCCACCTCGCCCGGGCGGGGTGCGCGGGTGGTGGTCGTCACGACGCGGTCGAACTCCGGCCGCTCGCGGCGGAGGCGATCGCAGAGGGTGGACTTGCCGGAGCCCGCGGGGCCGGCGAGGACGAGCAGCAGGGGGTGCGCGGCCATCAGCCTCAGTAGGTGAACGCGACCCCCGCGAGCAGCACGCCGTAGGCGGTCAGGCCGGCGCCGAGCACGCGGGCGCGCCCCGGACGGGCGAAGAGCCACGCGAGGAAGTCCCGCAGGCGCCACGGCTGCGCCCCGAGCCAGATCGCCGCCGCGATCCCCGCGTAGACCGCGATCTTGTAGAGGACGATCCGCCCGTGGGTGAAATTCATGAACCCGGCATCCAGCAGCGGCATCGCCCCCATCAAAATCAGCGCGCACAGCCCGCGGACGGCGAGGAAGTCGGGCACGTACTTGAACGAGAGGACGGCCACCAGGAGGAAGCCCGCGAACAGGTAGTGCCGGTACTCACCGAAGTCCGCCGGCGACAGGTGCCAGATCGCATGGAGGAACCACGCGGCCCCCGCCGTGAACACGACGTAGGCGGCGGCCCGCGAGCGTGGGAACGACCGCAGCACGGCGCCCCAGCCCGGCAGCGGCAGCAGCAGCGGCACGCCGAGGAGCAGCAGAAGCAGGGCGGTCACCAGGGTGGCGGCGGTCAGGGACATCGGGAAAAGGGGTTCAGGCGGCGGCGCCGGCGGGGACGAGCTCGCCGTAGAGGGTGCTGACGGAGGCGCGCTCGATCCGCAGCGGCACGAGTTCGCCCACCAGGCGCGGATGCGCGTCGAAGATGCAGACGCGGTTGCCGCCGGTGCGCCCCGTGAACCGCGCGCCGGACGGGTCCCGCCCCTCGACCAGCACTTCCTCCACGGAGCCGACGAGGGCGGCGGTACGGCGCAGGGAGTTCGCCCGCAACAGCGCCAGCAGCTCCTGGTTGCGCGCCTCCTTTACCGCCTCGTCGACCTGCCCGGGCAAATCCGTCGCGGGGGTGCCGGAGCGCGGGCTGTACTTGAAGACGTAGGCCATGTCGAAGTCGCACTCCGCGAACAGCGCCCGCGTCGCCGCGAAGTCCTCCTCCGTCTCGCCCGGGAAGCCCACGATGACGTCCGTCGAGAGGTGCAGGCCGGGCCGCGCCGCGCGTAGCGCCGCCACCAGGGCGCGGTACCGCGCGGCGGGGTAGGGTCGGTTCATCGCGCGCAGGATCCGGTCGCTCCCGCTTTGCAGCGGCAGGTGGGTGTGCGCGCACAACTTCGGCAGGCGCGCGTAGGCCGCCACGAGATCCTCGCGGAACCCGAGCGGGTGAGGGGAGGTGAAGCGGATCCGCTGGATGCCCGGCAGCGCGTGCACCTGCTCCAGCAGCTGCACGAACGGGCTCAGCCCGCCCGGCCGCGCGTAATCCCGCCGCCCGTAGCTGGTCACGATCTGCCCCAAGAGGGTCACCTCGCGCACGCCCCGCTCCGCGAGGCTCCGGCATTCCGCCACGATGTCCTCCATCGGTCGCGAGCGCTCGTCGCCGCGCGTCCGCGGCACGATGCAGAAGGCGCAGTCCATGTCGCAGCCCTGCTGGATCGACACGAACGCCGTCACCCGGCGCTCCTCCCCCGGCTCCGGCTCGGCGTGGTCGCGGATGGTGTTCTGCGAGCCGGCCTCCTCCGCGATGTCGACGATCGTCTGCCCCACGGGTAGGCCCGCTTCGCGCGCGGAGCGGAGATTGTCGAGGTAACCCGGCACCTGGTGGAACTTCTGGGTCCCGATGATCAGGTCGACGTCCGGTAGCTGGGCGAGGAGGTCGGCCCCGCGGTTCTGCGCCATGCACCCCAAAATCCCGAGGACGAAGTCCGGCTGGCGGCGCTTACGCTGCTGGAGGTAAGCGGCCTTGCCGATCGCCTTCTGTTCCGCCGCCTCGCGCACGCTGCAGGTGTTGAGCAACAGGATGTCGCACGCGTCCTCGTCCGGCACGATGCGGTAACCCCGGGCGCGCAGCATCGCCGCGACCGCCTCGCTGTCGCGCTCGTTCATCTGGCAGCCGTACGTCTTGATGTGGACCCGGTTCAAGCGTGGGGGAGGGGAGTAGCTAGCGGGGGTCGCCCCGGGGTCAACCCTCGTCCCGCAGTACCGATCGGGATTTGCCATCGTCGGGCCCGCGGGCAGGCTCCGCACGACCCCGCTGATGACTACCCCCCGCGTCTTTGCCGCTGTTTTGGTGCTTCTCGCCGCGGCTTCGTTTTTCTCGCGCCGCATCCCCCGCCCGGTGGATTCCACCGCTGGGCCTGCCCCGGCCTCGTCCGTCGCTCCGGCCCCGGTCGTCGCGACCCCCGCGTCCGCGCCTGCGCCCTTGGGTCGCACCGCAGCCTCCACCTCGTCCCCGAGTCCGGCAGGGGAGGCGTTCACCGAGTGGCTGACCGACTGGCGCCGCGCCGCTCCAGGCGAGGAGGGCGCGTTGGCGAGCCGGGGGATCGCCCTGGCGCGGGCGCGCCGGGCCGAGTTGCGGGACCTCATCGTGCGCGACCCCGCCGCGGCCCTCGCCGCCGCCGTTCCCGCCGGGCTGCGCGCCGGCCTGCCGTCCGCGGTCGCCGCGGAATTAGAGGAACTCCTCGACGCCCGGGGCGATTGGGAGGTGACCTACTCCTGCCCCGCCCCGGCGGCCGGCCTACAGCGCACGGCGATCCTCGCCGGCCGCCGATTTGCCGCGCACACCCACGGTCGCCGCCTCGCCCTGACCACGAAGTACGGGCTGCCGTTGCACGGCATGGCCCTCGACGAGCTCGCCGCCTTCGCCCCGGAGCCCTGGCGCGCGCTCGACGACGATGAGAAGGCCAGCCG
>JBEDEF010000362.1:0-4416 GCA_041175845.1 Verrucomicrobiota bacterium | reverse complement strand
ATAAAAACTGCCCGCGATCCCCGCTTGGCGGAACTGCTCCAAAATCCGCGCCGCCTCCTGATCGCCGGGTTTGCCCACTTGAGAAAGCTCAGGCGGGCGATTCGGGGCGGCGGCGGACAAGTCCGCCAGACTCAACCAAGCTAGAACCAATCCCAGCCGCCACCCATCGGGCCGGATGAGGAGGGTTCCGCCCATCCGTGGAACCGGTTACTTCTTGGGCGCCTCAGGCGCCGGAGCAGAAACGGGGGCAGCCGGAGTCGGCGTCACGGGCACGCTCACTGCGGAGGCCGGCGTCGCGGCCGCGGCGGCCGCCGGAGCAGCAGGTGCCGTGATGGTCGGGAGGGCTCCGCCCGCGGAACCCTTTTCGGACTTCCGCTCATAGATGCGCCCCAGGTACAACAGGAAAGCTAGGACGAAAAACAGGATCGCGGAATACTTGGTCGCCTGTACGAGCACATTGTTGGTGTCGGCGCCGAACGCGGCCTCGGCGGCTCCGCCGCCCAAAGCGGAACCGATCCCGCCGTCCTTCGACTTCTGCATCAACACGATGAGGACCAGAAAGACGGAAACGAGGATCAGGATGAACGTCAGGATACCGAGGACGATACTCATGGAAGGGGCAGAGGTGCCTCCCCGGCGACCGGATGTCAACCGCGAGTTAGCCCCCGGCCACCGCCCGGGGGCTCAGGAACCGCGGCCAACGTTGGCTGGGGCCGACGCCGGTTCCGCACCTCGACGCCGGATGAAATCCACGTCGGCCCCGTCGGCTCGGACCTTCACCGTCCGCTGGCTCGAGGTATCGGAGCCAATGTAGTCCACCGTGGCGGAGGCCAGGATCGGCAAGTACTTCCGGAGGTCCTTGCTCTCGTCCTCCGTGCTGGCGTGGATGCTCCACAGTTCGGCGGGCGGCCGTCCCTCGCTCGCCGCGCGGTTTTCCCGCGCCGAGATGCGGACGTACTTCTCATAGACCGTCACCATCCGCGGCACCTCCTCGTAACCCACGATCTCGTTGCGGGGGGGCTGATAGACCGCGACCGTGCGGAGCGTCGAGTTGCCGCGGGAATCCGTTGACGGCACGGTGTCGTAACGCACGCCGCCTCCGACCTGCGCGTAAACGGGCACGCTGACCCGCTCGATCTTCGAACGCGGCGCTTCCATCCCGTAATCGAGCTCCACCACCATGTCCGCCCGCTCCGCCGAGGGCGCCTCGTACAATCCCTTGCCCGCGAGGGCGGTACGAATGAAATCAGCCGCCTCGCGGTGCCGCAGGCTCTCTTCACCCTTGGTCGGATCCTTCGATTTCAGGACATAGGATTGGGCGTCCGAGCGCGCCGGCCGGGAGATCGCGTCCACCTTGACGGAGTGCGAAGGGGACCCGCAGCCACCCACGAGCGTCGCCACCCCTAAAAGCACCGGGAGAACTGGAGACCGGGTTCCGTTGGGCGAGCGCACGGCACAGAGGGGGGCTCAGGGACCCGTCCGATTGGTCGGAGGAGGCGTTCCGGCAGTGGCGGGCTCGCCAGGGGGCAAGGGAGCCCCGGGTACGGTCTCGCCCTTCAGGCGCGCCAACTCTTCCTCCAGGCGGGCGATTTCCGCCTCGGTCGAGAGCGTCTTGGCCTGCGCATCATCGAGCTCCTTCTTCTTCGCCAGCGCAGCATTTCGCTCCGCCTGGAGCTTCTTCAGCCGATCCGCAGCAGAATCTAGCTTGCGCTTGGCCTCGTTCAATTCGAGGTCCGAGATCCGGAAGCCCTCGGCAATGGCGAGTTCTTCTTCCAGGGCCGCCTTCGTCTTGGCTTCCTCTTGCAATCGTTTCGCCTTTTCCTGCTGAAACGCCCGCTCCTGCGCGAGCCGATCCTGTTCCCGGCGGTCTTTTGCGTCCTGCACCATCCCCACGATGCCACCGATCAGCGCCCCGGCAGCCGCGCCGCCGACTAACCCGGCGCCCGAACCCATGTTGCTGTTACTCCCGACCACGGCTCCGCCCGCCGCGCCGATCATCGCCCCGGTGCCAGCCCCGGTGGCGGTCTTGGAGGGTGCGACGCCAGACTGGCAGCCGACGAGCAGCGACAGCGAAGCCAGAATACTGCCGCAAGCGAACAGACGAGATTTCATCGGGCGAAGGGCGGAGGGGCGGAGAGACACCATAGGGGGACGGAAGCGAGCCACCAAAGTTGCTCCGGGGCCGACTAAATTTGGGATGGTGGCGAATTCAAACCCGGGGAGAAAAAAGGTTTTGCCGTGAGAGGCGGGGCGAAAGTTTGAACTTTCCGGGGAAACGGTCATAACCTGCGCCTTCGGCCCGCCGTCCTACTGGCCACCCTCTTACTCCCATGCCCTCCCGAAACAAGGGGATTCTCTCCGCGGACTTCCTGATTCCCGTCGTCGGCCTGCTACTCGCCGTTGCCCTCGTGGAACCCTACTACGCCGCCGTCGTCCGTCCGCGCGTGGCGGAAATCGAACTGAAACAGCGAGTGATGGCAGCGCGCGGGGGAGCAACCGGCGCCAGCTCGGAACAGCGCTCGTTCCACATCATCATCAAGGACCCCGAGCAGCAGATTGAGATCATCTTCGCGCTCTGGGGCACCTTTCTGCTCGGCTACAAGCTGCTGGAGCTGCGCCGCGAGCGGAGCTTGTTGCGACAAGACTTCGTCCACCTTCAGCCCGGGGAACGGATTTTACCCGAGGATGCGTTGGATCGCCATCGGGAGTTGCAAGCGAACGTGGAGCGCGAGTCGCGCTGGCGGGGCCGCCTGCTGCCCGAGTGCATCCTCGCCGCACTGCATCGTTTTCACGCGACCCAATCGGTGCAGGACGCCGCGAACGCCGTCAAGGAACGCGCCGAACTCGCGGCCGACCGGCTCGATTCCTCCCTTTCCCTCGTGCGCTACATCGCCTGGGCCATCCCGGCCATCGGCTTCATCGGCACGGTGCGCGGCATTGGCCTCGCCCTCGCCTTTGCCGAGCAGGCAATCAAGGGCGACATCAGCCCGGTGATCGAAGCGCTCGGCCTCGCTTTCAACTCCACGCTCGTGGCCCTCGTGCTGTCGATGGGTCTGATGTACCTGATGCACGTCGTGCAATCACGGCAGGAGGCACAAGTCATCGACACCCAGACCTACTGCCGCGATGCGGTGATCGATGTGATGAAAGTACCGTCCCGCGAGGAGGGCTCCATGGCGTGAACACGCCTGGTCCCATGCAAACCCTCGGCCTCGAACTCGCCGATGCCGGCCTTGCGGCCGCTGCCGGGAGCGGACCCTCGGCCGCCCCGCAGCCCCTCCTCGTGCCGGATCCTCAGGGATTCCGGGACTGGCCAGGCTACGCCTGCAGCGACGGAAAGAAACTGACGCTCGGGCGCGCCGCCGAGGACCTATGGTGCGTGCACCCGCGGCGCATTGACCTGCACTTCTGGGCGCGCCTCGGTCACGATCCCTCCGCGCTACAGATAAACGGAAAGACCCTCTCCTCCTCCGAGCTGGCCTTCTTGTTTCTGCGAGAATTCTTCGCGCGATTGGAACCAGTTGCGGGACGGCCCGAGCAGGTGGTTTTGGCCGTACCGGGAGCCTATCTCCGGGATCCCGCCATCGAGGAGGAGCGGGTCGGACTGCTCCTCGGTCTGGCGCACGAGCTCCGGCTGCCCCTGGTCGCCGTCGTTGACGCGGGGCTCGCCGCGCTCTGCGACCCCCGCGGCCCCGGCTGCGACCCGAATCTACCTGTGGTGCTCATTGACGCGGGCCTGACCGGGGCGGACCTCACCCTGCTGCAACCACACTCGGGGCGGCTGGCGCGGACGACCCACCTGCACCTGCCCCAAGCCGGCCTCGCGGCGCTGCGGCGTCAGCTGACGGCCGCGCTGGGCAACCGCTTCCTGCGGCAGACGACCTTTGACATCCTCGCCGACGGCCGCGTGGAGCAGATTTTCTTCCGGCAAGTCCACGACTTCCTGCACGGGGAGGCGAACGAACACCGGTTCGTCATCGGCACGGGCGCGCGCACCTACGAGATGAACGTCAAGCGGGAGCAGCTCGCCGCCGATGCTCCGACCGCCGCCGCGGCCATGGCGCAAGGCCTGCTGGATCTGCTCGGGCGCCGGAACGGTGGCCCTGCGCCCGGGACCGTGGCGCTGACGGACCGCGCCGCGGGAATTCCCGGGCTGGAAGCGCGGTTGCGCGCCATCACGCCCGCTCGCCTGGTGCGGCTACCGCCCCACGCCGCCGCGGTCGGCGCAGCCCTGCTCGGCCACCCGGTGACACACGCACCAGCCGACCTGGCCGAGGTTCCAGTTTGGAGCGAAATTGACCTTGCCGCCGTCGTGCCAATCGCCGCGGGGGCCTGGCGCCTCAGCGTCGCCCGCACCGGCTCCGGTGATCCGGAAAGCAGTCCCTCGCACCTCGTCGTGGCCGGCCTGGCCCACCC
>JBEDEF010000361.1:0-2929 GCA_041175845.1 Verrucomicrobiota bacterium | reverse complement strand
TCCGGCTCGGCGCCCCGGATCCGCGCACCGGGGACGCCGGGCCCGCGCGCCGCGCCGACCGGAACTGGTGGTCGCTCCAGCCGCTCGCGCGCGCCTTCGCCCACGACTCGATCGACGGCTTCATCGCCGCCCGGCTCGCGGAACGGAACCTCACCCTCAACCCGCCCGCCGACCCCCGGGCCCTCGTCCGCCGGATGAGTTACGACGTCACGGGCCTGCCGCCGACGGGCGAGGAGGTCGCCGCCTTCACCGCCGCCTTCGCCCGCGACGCCGACGCGGCCACCGCGGCCCTCGCCGACCGCTTGCTCGCCTCGCCGCGCTACGGGGAACGGTGGGGCCGGCACTGGCTCGACGTCGTGCGCTTCGGCGAGAGCAACGGCTTCGAGCGCAACTTCATCATCGATGACCTCTGGCCGTTCCGCGACTGGGTCATCCGCTCGCTCAACTCGGACCGGCCCTTCGACCGTTTCATCGTCGAGCACTTGGCGGGTGACGTCGTCGGTCGGAACCAGCCGGAGGTCGAGGTGGGCAGCGCGTTTTTGGTTGCCGGCCCCTACGATGACGTGGGCAACCAAGACCCAGCAGCGAAGGCCACCATCCGAGCCGCGACGCTCGACGACGTCGTGAGCACGACGGCGGGCGCGTTCCTCGGCCTCACGGTCGGGTGCGCGCGGTGCCACCACCACAAGTTCGACCCGATTCCGACGGAGGACTACTATCGCGTCCGGGCGGCGTTCGAGGGCGTGGAGCACGGCCGCCGCGTGATCGCGACCGCGGAGGAGCGGGCGGCGTTCACGGCCGCGACGGGCGAGCTCAACGCGGAGCTGGCGCGCCTGAACCGGGAGATCGATGCGCTCGACCGGGCAATTGACCTGCGCGCCAAGGCGCGGCTGGCGGAGCGCCGCTACCCGCGCCCGAAGATGGACCCGGTGCGCACCGAGGAGCCGTTCCCTGAGGTGGAGGCGCGACACGTGCGCTTCGTCATCCGCCAAAACACGGAACAACCCGGACGAACCGTGGCGCGGCCGCGCAGCCGGCTCGCCACCCGCGGGGGCGGGCGCCTGACCGAATTCGAGGTCTGGAGCGTCGACGGGCGCAACGTGGCGCTCGCGGCCCACGGCGGGCGCGCGGCGGGCGCGCGGGGTACGGTCGCGGAGGATTTTCCGGAAGCCTACGGGCCGCAGCTCTGTATCGACGGCGCGCACGGCGAGCAGTGGTTCATCGGCCAGCCCGCCGAACTCACGCTCACCTTCGCCCGCCCCGAGCGGATCCACCGCATCGCCTTCAGCAACAGCAAGGACGGCGGCCGCCCCGAGGGCCAGGCGCAGGGGGCGACGCCCTGCGAGTACGAGGTGCAGGTTTCCGCCGACGGCCAGGAGTGGCGCACCGTCGCCTCCTCGGCGGACCGGGAGCCGTGGAGCGAGCGGGTCGGCCTGGAGCGCCTGCGTCCGGAGGTCATCACGCCGGAGGAGGAGGCGAGCCTCGCCAAGCTGGAGCGCGAGCGCGGACGCGTGCAGGCGCGGCTCAACCAGGTGCCGAAGCTCCCCCAGGTCTGGGCGGGGAAGTTCTCGCAGCCCGCCGAGGCGACGCGTGTCCACGTGGGCGGCGACCCCGGCAAACCCGGCGCGCCGGTCGCCCCGGCCAGCCTCGACGTGCTCACGGGCGTCCTGCCCGGGTACGCGCTGCCGGTCGACGCGCCCGAGGGCGAGCGGCGGCTGGCGCTGGCCCGCTGGATCACCGCCGAGGGCAACCCGCTCACGCCGCGCGTGCTCGCCAACCGCGTGTGGCAGCATCACTTCGGGACCGGGATCGTCGATACGCCGAGCGACTTCGGCTTCCTGGGTGGTGCGCCGTCGCACCCCGAGTTGCTCGACTTCCTCGCTCACCGCTTGCGGCACCACGGCTGGCGACTGAAGCCCCTGCACCGTGAGATCTTGCTCTCGCGCACCTACCGCCAAAGCGCGGCCCACCGTCCAGAAGCGGCCGCCCTGGACCGCGACACCCGCTTGCTCTGGCGTTTCCCGCCCCGACGCCTCGGAGCCGAGGAGTTGCGCGACACCCTCTTGGCCGTGTCGGGACAGCTGCGGCTGGAGCCGATGGGCGGGCCTGGTTTCCGCCTCTACCGGTACACCCAGAACAACGTCTCCACCTACTTCCCGCTGGATGCCCCCGGGCCCGAGACCTACCGGCGCGCGGTGTACCACCAGAACGCGCGGGCGAGCGTGGTCGATGTGCTCAGCGACTTCGACCTGCCCGACATCGCCTCTGCTGCCCCGCGCCGCGCCAGCACGACCACCCCGCTGCAGGCGCTGACGCTGCTCAACCACCGCTTCACGCTCGACCTCGCCGCTGCGTTCGCCGCCCGCCTCACCGGACCCGATCCGGTCGGGGAAGCCTACGCCCTCGCTCTGCAGCGGCCACCGTCCGCCGCGGAACGCACGGGAGCGCAAAGCCTGATCACCGAGCACGGGCTGGCTGCGTTCGGCCGCGCGCTCCTCAACGCGAGCGAGCTCCTCTATCTCGACTGATCCGCAGCGAAAGGGCTGGTCTCGCCGCACCCAGCGGGCTTCGGTGGCGGCGTGCGTCGGCTCACCGCATCCCTTAGCTCCCGTCGGTGGTGGCGGCCGGGCCTGCTGGCCGCGGGCGCCGCGCTTGCCGGCTGGCTCGCGCTGCGGCCGGCTCCGCGGCTGGATCCGCCCCGCCCGCGCGGGGAGGCGGCACGGGCGGTGACGCCGCCGAAGGGTTCGATCGCGCGTCCCGCGCCGCCGGCCGTCATGGCGCCGAGCCCAGAGGCGCCGCTTCCGGCGGTCTTCCAGTTTGAGGAGACGCCCGAGGCCGCCGCGCTTACCGCTGCCTTGCCTGCGCCTGCCCGCGCGGTGCGTTACGCGCGCGTCGATACCGCTTGGCTGGGCGGCAAGCAGTCCCCCTT
>JBEDEF010000360.1:0-3767 GCA_041175845.1 Verrucomicrobiota bacterium | reverse complement strand
GGTCGGGAACGTGCTCATCAAAGGGGTTGCAGGGGCTTCATCGCGCTGTCGTCGCGCCGAAGGCCGCGCGGTGGAACGCCCAGAAGTCGTCGCCCAGCGCCCGGATCAGCGCCGTCGGGTCATGGCCCACGCCCGGCGCCACGCTCCACGTGTGCGCCACGCCCAACGCCCGCATCCGCTCGTGGAACGCCACGTTGTTGGCGAAGGTCTCGTCCCGGTCGCCGATCGCCTGCCGGATCACCAGGTCTCCGAGCCGCCCGACCTGCCGCTCCACGATCGCCCACGGGCTCCGCGCCAGATAGAAGGCCGCGTCTCCCCCGTACACGCGCTGGTAGAGCTCGTCGCGCTGCTTCGGCCCGGCCCGCGGCGTTCGCGTGAACTCCGGCTGGAGCGGCCCCGCGCCGAGGAGCGATACGCCCGCGAAGAGCTCCGGGTACGAAAACCCGAGCCGCGCCGCCCCGTACCCGCCCATGCTGAATCCCTCGATCACCCGGCCTGCCCGCGCGGCGAGGGTCCGGTGCGTCGCATCCACGTGCGGTAGCAGGTCGCGGATGAGCATCGACTCCACCCGGACGGAACCGTCCTTCCAGTCGAGGTACATCCCGCCCGGCAGCCCGTTCACGAAGACGAGGAAGCACGATGGCACCCGGCCGGCCGCGATCGCCGCGTCGAAGAGCCGGGAAACCTGCGGGATCCCGGGCAGGCCGCCGCCCGAACCGTGCAGCCAGTACACCACCGGGAAGCGCCGCGCGCCGTCCTCCCCGTGCGCCGCCGGGGTGTAGAGGTGGTAACTCACCGGCCCGCCCGCGGCCGCGCTGCGGAAGACGTGGTGGGAAACGCGGGGCGCCGCCACCGCGCGGGTCACCCATTCCGGCGCCCCCGCCGGGGCGGCGGCGGGCGCGCTCCAAGGCAGGGCGGCGGCGAACAGCGTGAGGCGAAGCAGCGCGGGGAGGCGCATCGGGATGGGGCGGACTTTGGGCGCGGTGCCGCCGGGGGCAAACCCAGTCTCGTGCGCGGGCGGCCCGAGCGGAGCGATCGACCTCCCGTTGGATCCCAGTGACGCGCGGATCAAGTGCCGGTCAGGTGCGCGAGAGGGACCTTGGGCAATAACCCCTCGAGGCTCGGTTGGGGATCGGGAACCGGGAGATTATCTTGCCGGAGGGAGCCCGGGCGGGGCGCGGTGTTGGCCCGCGTTGCCCGGGCGAGAGTCGCGGTTGGGCCCCGCCCGAGGGTTAGGGCGGCAGGCCTGAGGCAGGTGGGTCGAGTGGGCGCCGGCGCAGTCGGGCGCGACGGAACCGAGATCGGGCTTGGTGTAAGATTTACGCTTCAAGGCGTCCGATAACTTTACACCCCGAAGGGACGTAATTTTACGTAAGCAAAAGCACGGATGCCGCGTAAATAATTGAAAAACAGCGTCTAGCGCTTGTTTCAAGAATGCTACAGCAAGCTGGCACGAGGGGAGCTAAGGGGTGGGCTCAACGCAATGAAGCTTCCTCAACCGACATCACGTATGAAGCCCAAGATGATCTGCCTGCTGGCGCTGTGGGGTCTGTTCGAATGGACCACGGCCTCCGCGACCTCCGTTCTGCCCTCCCTGACCGGTGGCTTGACCTTCACGAGTACGCAGGGGGTCTACCTTCAGGGTACCGCGAGTCCGCTCACGATCCACAATGCCACGGGGCTCGATTTCAGTGACGGGGACGCGAATGATACCCCGGGCGTCTTGACCAACGCCACGGTAGCAGCCGCCTCCGGCGACTTCGCCTCGCTGCTCAACACCGCTGCGCAGGTGCGCGACTTCACGTTCGCGACGGCCCCGGGCTCCGCGTATGCGGTCGTGAACGCGGGCTCGTTCAACTTTTATCTCACCTCGCTCGCGACCGACGTGAACGCTCCGTGGCTCCGGGTCTTCGGCCAGGGCTACGTGGAGGCCGCGGGTTACGAGACGACGCAAGGTCAGTTCAACCTCGAGGTGCTGGCCTCCCGTACTCTGACCCAGGTTCGCGGTTTCAATTTCTACTGGGAGGCTTCTTCCACGGTCGCCCAGGCGGCGCCGATGACCCTCAATGCCATCGTCGCGGTTCACGACGGTGCATCCGTACTTGGGTTGCTCAGTCTGTCGGGGGCGGTCCTGAGCGGCGGCTGGTTCGTGATGAGCCGCCGCCGCCTCCGGGGCTGAGACTCACTCCATCTGCGGCCTGAGCCACTGGGCGGAGCCGGCGGTGAGCCCGAGGGTGTCCGCCGGCGCCGGGAGGGTTCAGGGCAGCGCGTAGATCTCGACTAGCGCCTCGCCCGAGCCGGGCCCGGAGATCTGGACCGTGTAACCGCGACCGGCAGGGAGGGTCGCCACCAGGGCAGCGTCGCGGCTGCCGGGGGAAAACGGGAAGGCGCCCGCGGCCGCGAAGACCGGGGCGAGCGCGCTATCCCACTGGTCGTTCTCGGCGAGCCGGGTACCGCGGTCGTCGTAAATCTCGAGCCGCGGATCCGCGAGGGTTCCGGGCACGCCCAGCGCGGCGAGGCCTGGTCCGGCAGCCCGCAAGAGGACGCGGGCGGCTCCCTGACCCGCGAGGTGGAAGCCGACGATGAGCAGATCGGCGCCCGCTCCCGCCCGGTGGCGCGCCGACAAGTTTACGAGCCGCCCTTCGGGTTGCCCGCCGCTGTCATAGGCCTCGACCAACACGGCGCCGCCGCCCGGCCCGGCCACGACCGCGGTGTGCGGCCCCTCCACGCTGGCCAGCAACGAGGCATCGCGGCTCGCGGCGGGGAACGGGAACGCGCCCAGCGCTGCCATCGTGCCGGCCAGGGCCGTCGGCCAGTCGTTGTTGCCGGCCACGCGGTCGGGGCCCCGGTAGAGGTCGAGCCGCGGGTCCGGCAGCGCCCCTGCCAGGCCGAACGCGCCGAGGGCCGGTCCCGCCGCGCGCACCAGCAGGCGCCGCGCGCCGCCGGCCACCACGAAGCCGACGGTCACCCCCTGCTCCGCAGGCAGGTTGGTGCGCAGCGACAGGTTGCCCAGCCACGCGCCGGGACGGTTCGCCGGTACGACCGGCGGCGGGGCGGCGGCGAGCAGGGTGGCCTCATTGGAGAAACCGAAGCTCGCGCCTGCGGCGTTCACCGCAGCCACGCGGTACGCGAGGGCCGTGTCGGCCGGCGCAGTGGCGTCGAGATGCTCGGTCGCGGTTGCGCCGACGCTCGCCAGGGCGGTCCACGCCCCCTCGCCCGATCGGCGCTCGATGCGGAACGCGGCGGTCTGCGCGGACCCGCTGCGCCACGCGAGCCGGACGCCGCCGGGAGTGGCGGTGGCGGCGAGGTCCGCGGGCACGGCGGGGGCGAGGCCGTCGAGGTACTCCTGCACGCCCTCGCGGATGGCCCGGGCGACGAGCGCGCGGAAGCGTTCGTCCTGGATCGCGGCGTTGTCGGGAGTGGGCCGGTCCATGAAGGCGATCTCGATCAAGATGGCGGGCCGGGTGGCGAGGCGGTTCTCGCCATAGCTGCCGTTGAAGCCCTGGACGCGGCGGTCGGCCCAGGCGGCGAGGTAGTCGCGGCGGAGCGCGGCGATGACGCGGCCGTGGACGGCGTCGGCGAGGCGTTTGCTCTCGGGGCCGAAGCCGTTGCTGGTGTCGTAGAGCGTCTCGGTGCCGGTGCCGCCGCCGCCGTTGTTGTGGAGGCTGATGAGCAGGTCGGCGCCGACGTGGTTGGCCCAAAGGGGGCGGCAGCGGATGTCCTGGCTGAGGTGGTCGAAGCCGGGCTCGTTCCAGACCGTGGCGGGC
>JBEDEF010000359.1:0-5873 GCA_041175845.1 Verrucomicrobiota bacterium | reverse complement strand
GGGACTTCACGGTGCGAGCAGGCTACGTCACGCCTTCAGGTCGCCCCCAGGACTTTCACGAGGCGAAGGCCGCCCGCTGAGCCCCAGCGCTTGAGCCTCCGACTGAGGAACGTTTTCAGCGCGGAAAAAAAGAGGGCGGACCGCCTACCCCTAAGCGGTCCGCCCATTGCTTTCTTACTTACCCCAAAGCCTCCCCCGCTAGGCGGAGGAGGAAGACTTGCATTGGACTTTGTAATCCAAGTACGTCGCGAGTTCCACTCACGGACGCACTTTTCCCTCAATTTTCCTGGGAAGGGCGGCGCGGCGTCACCGGTGGCCCCCACAGCCGCAGCAACAGTTCTGCCAGATTACGCATGCTGACTTTCTCAAATGACTGCCCCGGATTAAGTTCAAATTCCGCTGGTCGGAGGGCGGCTCTTTCCGCAGCGTAGCGCCTCAGCTCACCGTCCAGCCGCGCGGCCCACGCGTGGGGGTCCGAAACTTTTCCCGCCTCAGCCTGCAACTTCCCCCGCCAATGCTGTCTCTCTTCCTTATGCGCTTGCAGATGATCGAAAAGCAGCTGTTCGCTCCGGTTGAGGCTCATCGCCGCCACCGTGGCCCCGATGGGCGCTGAAACAACCGGAAAACACCGCCCGCGATGAATACCGATCCCCTTCCCGAACCTCAACCGACCTCAAACATGTGGCAGAAATTCACTGAACAGATTCCGGCGATCATCCTGACCGCCCTCCTCGTCATCGGCGCCGCCTTCTGGCTGCACCAGCAGACCGTCGCCCAGATGGCCCTCAAGCAGCAGACGGAGCTCGCCCCGCTGCGAGAGGCCAACGACGCGCTCAAGGCCGCCTCCGAGGAAAATCGTCGCCAGATCGAGGCCACCAACAAGCTGCTCCGTGAGGCCGTGGCTAAGCGCGAGGCGGACATGTTCCGTACCGACGAGGAGATCCAGAAGCTGAACTCCGATCGGATGAACGCGCTGGCGGAGGCGATCGCCAAGAAGGTGATGCCCTTCAACCCGCTGCCCAAGTCTCCGGAGGAGGCCGAACGCCAGCAGACCGAGCAGGTGGACAAGGTGTCCGGCCGGATGGCCGAGCGCATTCAGCCCATCCTCGCGGAAATGGCGCGCGACCAGAACCTCACCCGGGACTCGATCAACCGCTACAGCGAGCGGGTCTCTGAGCAGATCGGCTCAGTGCTCACGGCCGAGTTGGCGAAGAACCAGCAGCTGAACAACAACCTTCAGCAGACGCAGGCCGTCGCGCAGGACGCCCTCAAGCTGTCGCACGAGATCACCGCGCTTTACCTCAGTTCATTCAAGGACCAGGGCATCATCACGCGCCTGCTCAGTCTCCCGGCCAATGTGGTCAAGGACGCGGCGAGCCTCAGCATTGTCAGCAGCAGCGACCGCAAGAAGGTCGAGGAGACCCTTGTTTCCAAGATGGCCGAGATCGACCGGAAGCTCAGCGCCTTGCAGGCCGCGGCTCCCGCCGCCACGCCGCCGGCCCCCGCCGGTCCGCCGCTCAGCGCGCCGACCCGGCCGGCCAAGCCTTAAGGCAGCGACGCGCGGCGGCGCACCAGCGACCGGCCCGGCCCCGCCGCGCCTCGACTCGCCCTTGGCCCGGTCCCTGATTTTTGCGCCAGATCCGGTCCGCTCCATTGACAGTCCCGCAAGGAGACGGTCCTTCCGGGAGCCCGTCGGGATGACGGGTTGGAAACGATGCGTATTGAACTGCCAAGGGAATTTGAACGGCTGGGCGCGGTCCGAATTTACGGGTCACAGAAGATCTACGAACTCGATGCGGGCCCGGGCTCCCCGGGGTGCGGGGAGGAGGAGGGCGTGGTGCGTCGGCTCGCATCCGAGTCGTTGTATGCCGTCCAAAGGGAAATGGTGATCGTCGTGCCCGTCCGGAGCGAACGCCTGAAGCTGATCGAGGGGGTACTCGTCGGCATCCCGCAGCCCTGCCCGGTGATCGTAGTCTCGAACAGTCCCCGGGCGCCCATCGACCGGTTCTACCTGGAACAGGATTCGATCGCCAATTTCTGCCAATTCACCCGGAAACCGGTGCTGGTGGTGCACCAGAAGGACCCTCTCCTCGCTGCCGCCTTCGCGGCCAGTGGCTACGGGGAGATCCTCGGGGAAGACGGGCTGATCCGGGATGGCAAGGCCGAAGGCATGATCCTGGGCACCGTCCTCGCCCGGTTGCTTGGTCGTCGCTATGTGGGCTTCGTGGATGCCGACAACTACCTGCCGGGAGCGGTGAACGAGTATATCCGCGAGTACGCGGCGGCCTTTCTGCTCAACGAGGGCGACCACGTCTGCGCGCGCATCTCCTGGCACTCGAAGCCCAAGGTCGTGGAACAGGCCCTGTATTTCGCGAAATGGGGCCGCAGCTCCCGGCAGTGCAACCGCGTGCTCAACATGCTGGTGAGTCACTACACCGGATTCGAGACGGATATCATCCGCACCGGCAACGCCGGGGAACACGCCCTGACGCTGGATCTGGCGATGTCGATGCCCTACGCCACCGGCTACGCGGTGGAGCCGTTCCATTTCATCCACCTGCTGGAGGAGTACGGCGGGATCCTGCCCCAGACGGCCCACGGCGACATGCGCCGTCTGATCAAGATCTGTCAGATCGAGTCCCGGAATCCCCACTTCCACGCCGCGAAGGGAGAGGGGCACGTGGACGACATGGTGCGCGGTTCCCTCGCCACGGTGTATCATTCGCCCCTGTGCCCGGACGCGCTGAAGGAGGAGATCATCTCGACGCTCCGGCAGCTCGGCTGCCTACCCGAGGACGGGCTCATTCCGCCCGTGCGCCTTTACCCCAACTTGGCCCGCCTGGACCTGGAGGCTTTTCGCGCCCAGGTCCGCGAACTGCTGGAACGCCGCCCCGGCCCCGCCCGGGGGCCCGCCGCAGGACCCTGATGCCAGCGTCGCGCGTGATCGCCACCGATCTGGACGGAACGCTGCTCGACGCCCGGACCTATTCCCCCGCAGAAGCGCTGCCGACCCTCCGCGCGACCTTGGCCCGCGGGGTTCCGGTCATCCCGTGTTCGGCTAAGACCTTCGCGGAACTGGAGCCCCTGCGGCGCGAACTCGGCCTCGAGGAGTTCCCCTGCATCGTGGAAAACGGGTCTGCGGTGTACTTCCCGCGGCAATCGCCGCGTCCTCGCCTCGTGCTGGGCCTGGCGGCCGGAGAGGTGCGGCGCCGGTTGCTCCGGATCGCGGAGCGCACAGGGGTTCCGCTGACTGGCTATCATCAGTTGGACGTCGCAAGCCTCGCCCTTCTCACTGGCTTGGACTGGGCGGCGGCCGAGCGGGCGGCGGCACGCGAGTTCAGCGAGACGCTGGTTGACCCCCACCCGCCCGAGGTCTGGCGTCGCCTGGTCCCGGAGTTCGCCGCGGAAGGCCTGCTCTGCGCGCCGGGCGGCCGCTTTCACACGGTCACCGCCGCGCAGGCGGACAAGGGGGCCGCGTGGCGGGAGGTCCTCGCGTCATTCACCCCGCCGGGCGGTTCGGCCCCGCTTGGCGTTGGGATCGGGGACAGTCTGAATGATCGCGCGCTCCTGCAGGCGGTCGAGCGGGCCTACCTGGTCCAGCGCCCGGACGGCACCTGGGCGCCGATGGAACTCCCGGGGCTCCGCCGCATCGCCGCGGTGGGTCCCGCAGGTTGGAGCATCGCGGTGCAGACGGAATGGGCGCGGTGGGACGCCCACGATGACCGCCCCGCCGTCACCGCTCCAGCTCCAGCGAAAGGATGAATTCCCGCCCGGGTTGGCGGCCGTAATTCCGGGGGCGCCCGTCGGCGAACGCACGGGTGACGAACAGGCGTTCCGTGTTGAAGACGTTGTTCACGTTGAGCTGGAGCCGGGCCGCCGTGCCATAGCCGGCTCGAAAGCGGTAGTTCGCCATCAAGCCGGTCAGGATATAGGCGTCGGAACGGTAAGGGTTATCCCGGTCCGTGCGCACCTTGCCCTTGGCGTCTACCTTGGTGGGAAACCCGATGATGGACGCCCCCCGGTACCGGAAGTTCGCGCTCACGGCGGCCCCCTGCAGCCAGCCCGACGAAAAGCTTCGGGTCGCGACCAAGCTGGAGCGCCACGTCTGGGCGTTGCCCCCCTGCTCCCCCAAGCTCGCCGCAATGTCGTCCAGCGGCCCCTGAATCAGCTGGGTGTGGGCCGATTCCACCGTCCGGAGGTTGTCGTAGGCCGTGGTGGACCAGTTCCCGCCGAAATTCCGCCAGACCTGCAGCTTGCCGGCCAAATAATCGAGCCACGGCTGGGCCGAGAGGTCATCCAGCTTGGTGTAGGTCCGCCCAAGGTTCCAGAAGACCCGGAAATCCCGCGTCGGGTTAAAGGTCAGATCGGCCTCGATGCCCCGGCTGTTCCGGTCGCCCGGCAAGCGAAACTCCGCGACGCGCGGATTGCGCGTCTCGGCAAAGAGCGGGTTGATCGGATACCCGGCATCCAGCTGATAAAGCTGTTGTTCGAAGAGAATCAGGTTCTGACGGAGCCCGCTGTCCGGGAGGGTGATGTTCCGATTGAGCGAGTTGAAATAGTTCACCTTAAGGTTCAGGCGATCCTCCAGCAACCGCAGGCGGACACTGTACTCGCGCGACTCGCCGTAGGGGGATTCCAGCACGGTGCCGTTGACGTCCCGGACCACCGCGACCTCGTTGAGGGAGGCGTTGCGGGAGTAGTCGTAGCCGAAGGAAAGCCAGCGCGCGAAGCCGCCGGGCGGCCGCAGCACGAGCCCGTAATTGAACCGGGTGGCGGTGCGGTAGGGTGTCCAGACGGAGGGCGGTTCCTTCTGGCGGAAATCCGCGTAGGCCCGGAAGCCGGTGCCCAAGGGATTCTGCGGCGTGGGCGGACCGTCGGAAAGGATCGGCTGGAAGGAGCCAAAGTTGGAATTCCGGACGCGGTCGTAGCGCACGCCCAGATTGGCGACGAGATGGTTGCGGAAGAAGCTGCTCGAAGTGGAGGAGGCCAGCGAGCCGCGCTGCAGGCGGTTGGCCGAGGGCGCGGTGCCCACGCCGCCGACGGGGTTCTCGAAGGCCGTGACCCCGAAGCGCTCCCCGGCGGCGGTGGTGAACCACATCGTCTCCATCAGGTCGCCATACGGGGTGAGTGCCGGGATGCCGTAGTCATGCGGGTTGGTGCTGGCGCCAAACGGCGGCAAATACTGCCGCAAATAGAGCACGCGCTCCACGTGCAGGGGGTTGTCGCGCGCCGCCGGCGACAGAAAGCTCGGCTTGCCGATGATCAGGTTGCGCAGCTGCGCGAGGGTGTAGGTCGAGGAGTCCTCGTAGCTGGCGAAGAAGGCCAAGCGATGCCGGCCCAGGTGGCGGGTCCAGTTGGTCTGCCGGGAGAAATCCTGATCGTGTGTCGCCACCGCGCGATACTGGTACAGGAAGAAGTCCGCCCAGTTGCCCTGACCGGTCGAATTGTTGGCTTCCAGATAGGGCCGACCGTACAGCGGGTTGGGCGTGACGCCGTCCGGCAGGAACCGGTTGATGTCGACCAGGATGTCGTACTGGTTGTTCGCAAACAACTGGGCCGTCTGGTTGCGGTAGAACTCGTATGAGGCGCCGAACTCCAGGAAGGTCCGGTCGGCGAGCCGTTGCTCGATTGTGGCGGTGACGTTCCGGCTGCGGCGGAAGTTGTACCGCGACCAGCCGGCGGTGTTGGTGTACAGGGGGAGCCCTGGATCGATGAGCGTCTGGGTATTGCCGGACGTGGCCCCGCCGTCCGCGATGTTCACGAACACGGAGTTCCGGACATCCTGGAACTGGGTGAAGCCCGGCACCGAGTTCTGGGGCAGGACATAGAGCAGCGCCTTGGAGTTAAAGGCGTAGGCGCGCGAAGTGCCATCG
>JBEDEF010000358.1:0-8814 GCA_041175845.1 Verrucomicrobiota bacterium | reverse complement strand
CCACAGGATGACGACGTGGAAGGGCCACGCGGGCCCCTCGTTGAGCAGGGGGATGAGGGTGAACGGACAAAGGACGGCCCCGACCTTCGAGGCCCAGGTGTGGTAACAGGGCGCGCGGCCGAGCCGGATGAGGCCGAGGACAATCACCGCGAGGAACGCGGCGACGCCGGTGAGGACCCACGGCAGTTCCCGCCGCACCACCTCGGGCCAGAGCAGCGCGATCCCGGTCGTGCCGGCGAACAGGGTCACGTAGTCGGCGGCGCTGTCCAGCTTGCGGCCGAACTCGCTCTCCGCTCCGAGCCACCGCGCCAGGTAGCCGTCGACTGCGTCGGTCAAAAGGGAGAACGCGATTAGCACGACGAAGAGTTCCCGCTCGCGCGCCACCGCCGCGCCCAAGACGGCGGGCATCAGGGCGAGGCGCGTCGCCGAGATGAGGTTGGGCCAGTGCCGACGGTGCATCGCTAGACCAGCTCCAATCGCCACCGGAGTTCGGCCGGGCGGGGAATTTCCAGCCAGCCGAAGCTGGCCGGCGCGCCACGGTTGGGTCGACTGATGCACCCCGGATTCAGCCAGCGGACGCCCGCGGGATCGCACTCGTCGCGCGGCACGTGGGTGTGGCCGTGCAGGACCACGCGGGCGCCGGCCGGGGCGCGCCGGGGCGGGATGTGGATGAGGTGGCAGCGCCAGCCGTGAAGTTCGAGGTCGAGGTGCAGGGGCCAGGCATGCTCATCGTTGTTGCCCAACACGACGCGCAGGGGCGGGCCAAGGGCGGCGAACTCCGCGAGTGCCTCGGGTTCGCAGACATCACCGAGGTGCCAGATCTCATCCGCACCACGCAGTCGCCGCGGCAGATCCGGGGGATAACGGTCGTGGGTGTCGGCGATCACCGCGATACGCATCGCCGCCACCCTAGCTGGAAGGCGACGTTTTGCACGACGGAAGGCGCCGCGGCACTTTTTCTTTCCATCAGGTGCCGGCGAGAAACCGCCCGAAGGCGGCCGCGCCGGCGGCAAGGTCCGCCTGGGTGATATATTCGTCTTTCGTGTGGGCTTGAGCGATGCGGCCGGGGCCGAAGGCGACCGCGGGGATGTCCGCGGCGGCGAGGACGTTCGCGTCGCAGAACCAGTCCGCGCGCGCCCAGCCCGCGCCGGCCCGCCGCAGCGCCCGCGCCCAAGGATCGGCGCGGGGGGTCACGAAGGCCGGTCCCGTGCGGTGGATCCGGACGCGCGTGCGCGGAGCGTGGCGGCGGCAGAGTTCCCGCACCCGGGTGAGTGCCTCCTTCGCATCGAGGTCGGGATGCAGGCGCAGATCGAGGCCGAGGCGGCAGCGATCCGGCACGATGTTGAGGTCCCGGCCGCCCTGGAACACCCCGAGGTTGAGGCTGGCCGGGCCGAGGACCGGATGGCGGCAGGCGAGGAACGCGGGCGCGAGCTCGTCGCGCAGCGCGGCCGCGAGCGGCAGGGCGCGGTAGACGGCGTTGTCGCCCCGCCAGGGTTGCGCGCCGTGGCAGGCGCGGCCGGGCGTCTCGAGCCAGAGGCGCAAAATGCCCTTGGCGGCGTGGACGACCCGCAGCGCGGTCGGCTCGAGAGCGACGCCGAAGTCCGCGCGGAAACCGGAGCGGACCAGCGCCGCGGCGCCCGCACTGCCTTCCTCCTCGCCGGCGGTGGCGGCAACGATCCAGCGCACGTCGGAGCCGCCCCGGCCCGGGCCGCCGCGGGTCCAGCTTCGGAACGCCCAGAGGAGGGCGGCGGTCGGACCCTTGGTGTCGCAGGCGCCGCGCCCGTGGAGGCGGCCCGCCCGGCTCGTGAGGCGGAAGGGCGGAACGGTCATCCCGGCGACGCCGACGGTATCGAGGTGCGGCGCAAACACGACCGTTGCGCGGGCCCGGCGGGCGGGCTCGAAGACCCCGATGACGTTGGGCCGGCCGGGCGCGAGGTTGCGGACCTCCACGGCGGCGCCCAACTGGCGCAGGTGGTCGGCCATCCACGCGCCGAAGCGCGCCTCGCCCGGTACACTGCCGCCCGGATCGCCGCCGGGGTTCACGCTCGGCACGGCGACCATCTCGGCGAGCAACGCGGGAAGGGAGGCGGGGGGACGGGACATCGCCGGGACGCTGCGGGACAATTTGCCCTTGTGCGACGCCGAACGTGGCGCCGAGGCTGGCGCGTGATGCCCACCGCGCCCGAGTTGCCCTGCGCTCCGGAGGACGCCGATGCCTTCCTCGGCGCCCCGGCGTCGGAACTCGCGGAGGTGCTCGCGGACGTGCCCGGGCGCGTGCTGGTGCTCGGCGCGGGCGGCAAGATGGGCCTGCACCTTTGCCTGCTGCTGCAGGGCGCGCTGCGCCCGCTGGGGCGGGAGGCGGACCTGCTCGCGGTGTCGCGGTTCACCACGTTGCGCGATGGGGCGGACTTCGCCCGGCACGGCATCCCGACGCACGCGGCCGACCTCGCGGATCCGGCGGCGGTCGCGGCGCTCCCGGACGCGGGCGCCGTGTTCTTCCTCGCGGGCGTCAAGTTTGGCACCGCCGCCGCCCCCGAACTCCTGCACCGGATGAACGTGGAGGTGCCCCGGCTCGTGGCCGCCCGCTTCGCCGCTTGCCGGATCGTCGCGTTCTCCACCGGCTGCGTGTACCCGTTCGTCACCCCGGAGTCGGGCGGCGCGACCGAGGCCACGCCGCCCGCGCCGCCGGGGGACTATGCGCGTTCGTGCCTCGGCCGGGAGGAGGCGTTCGCCGAGGGCGCGCGCCGCCACGGCACGCCGGTCACCCTGCTCCGGCTCAACTACGCGGTGGAATTCCGCTACGGCGTCCTCGCCGACCTCGCGGGCCGCGTCCTGCGGGAAGAGCCGGTGGACGTCACGACCGGATTCGTGAACGTGATCTGGCAACGGGACGCCCTCGTGCACACGGTGCGGGCGCTGGCGGTGGCCGCGGCGCCGGCCGTGCCGCTCAACGTCACCGGCCCGGGCGTCCTGCGGGTGCGGGACCTCGCGCGGGACTTCGGCCGCCTGCTCGGGCGGGAACCGCGGTTCGTCGGGGCGGAGGCGCCGACCGCGTGGCTCAACGACGCGGGCGCGGCGCACCGGCGCTTCGGCCGGCCGCCGACGGACCTGCCCACGATGCAGCGCTGGGTGGCGGCTTGGCTGCGCGCGGGCGGCGGGACGTGGGGTAAGCCGACCGGATTTGAGCGCCGCGACGGCCGGTTCTGAGGCGCGCCCGACGCTCGCCCCCGGCACTTCCTCCGCCCACGATGCAACGATGAACGCCGCCCTCCGCGCCCACTTTCTGGCCGGGCAGGTGATCCCCGCCCTGCCGCTCGCGCTCGACCGCCGCCGGCGCTGGGACGAGGCCCGGCAGCGCGCGGTGATCCGGTACTACGTGGACGCCGGGGCGGGCGGCCTGGCGGTGGGCGTGCATTCGACCCAGTTCGCGATCCGCGATCCGCAGATCGCCTTGCACGAACCCGTGCTGGCCTTGGCGCAGGAGACAGTGCACGCGTGGCGCGGCGCGGCTCCGCGGCGCCCGTTCGTCCTGATCGCGGGCGTCTGCGGCCGCACGCCGCAGGCGCAGCGGGAGGCGGCGCTCGCGGCCCGGCTAGGCTACCATGCCAGTCTCCTCAGCCTCGGCGCATGGGCGGCGGACGACGAGCGGGCCATTCTGCGCCATTGCCACGCGGTGGCACGCGAGTTGCCGCTGGTCGGCTTCTACCTGCAACCCGCGGTCGGCGGGCGCGTGCTGAGCTACCGCTTCTGGCGGGAGTTCGCGGAGATCCCCGGCCTCGTCGCGGTGAAGATCGCCCCGTTCCACCGCTACCGCACCCTCGACGTCGTGCGGGCCGTGCTCGAGGCGGGCCGCGACGACGTGGCGCTGTACACCGGCAACGACGACAACATCCTCGCGGACCTGCTTACGCCGTTCACCTTCGGCGGGCGGACGCGCCACATTACCGGCGGGCTGCTCGGGCAATGGGGGGTGTGGACCGAGCGCGCGGTGGCGCTGCTGGACGAGGTGCGCCGGGTGCGCGGCCGGGCCCGCCTCGAGGCGGCGTGGCTGGAGCGGAACGCGGCGCTGACGGACGCGAACGCGGCCGTCTTTGACGCGGCGCACGACTTCGCGGGCTGCCTGCCGGGCATCCACGAAATTCTGCGGCGCCAAGGCCTGTTCGCCACTACCGCGTGCCTCGACCCGCAGGAGCGCCTCTCGCCCGGGCAGGCGCGCGCGCTCGACCGCGTGACCGCTGCCTACCCTTGGCTCGTCGACGACGCCTTCGTCGCCCGGAATCTTTCCCGCTGGCTCGGTTGACCCGCCGCGGCCCCGCGCTCACAACCCTTCCTTCCCCGATGAACCTCCGCCCCCTCACCTCCCTGATCGCCCTGCTTTCCCTCCTCGGCCTCAAGGCCCGCGCCGCCGACCTGCGGGTCGGCCTGATCGGCCTGGATACCTCGCACGTCATCGCGTTCACCAAGACCCTCAATGACCCCAAGGCGAAGGACCACGTGCCCGGCGCGCGCGTCGTAGCGGTGTTCAAAGGGGGCAGCCCGGACATCCCCTCCAGCGCGAACCGCGTCGAGGGCTTCACCCGCGACCTGCTGAAGTACCCCGAAATCAAGCTGTACGACACCGTGGCGGAGCTGGTGAAGAATGTGGATGCGGTGATGATCGAGAGCGTCGACGGCCGTACGCACCTGAAGTATGCGCAGGAGGTGCTGCCCTCGGGGAAGCCGACCTTCATCGACAAGCCAGTCGCCGGTTCGCTGCGGGACTCGATCGCGATCTACGCGCTGGCGAAGAAGCACAATACGCCCGTGTTCAGCTCGTCCTCGCTGCGCCAGGCGGTGCAGGCGGCGCTGAAGGACGTGAAGTACGGGGAACTGCGCGGTGCGACCACGTTCGGCCCCTGCGAGATCGAGCCGACCCACCCGGACCTCTACTGGTACGGCATCCACGCCTGCGAGATGCTCTATACCGTGATGGGCACCGGCTGCGTGACCGTGCAGCGCACCCACACGCCGAACGCGGACGTCGTCACCGGCGTCTGGGCGGACGGGCGCGTGGGCACGGTGCGGGGCAACCGCGCCACCAAGGGCGCGTACGGGCTGACGGTCTTCGGATCGACGAACGTGCTGAGCCCGGAGATCAAGACCGGGTACGCGCCGCTGCTGCGGGACGTGGTGAAATTCTTCCAGACGCGGGTCCCGCCGGTCTCGGCCGAGGAGACCCTCGAGCTGATGGCGTTCATGGAGGCGGCGGACGAGAGCAAGCGCCGCGGCGGCGCGCCGGTGAAGGTCGCCGACGTAGTCGCGGCGAACCAGCCCCGCTGAGGGGCGCGCGGCGGCGACCAGGCAGATTTCGCTTGGTCGCGCCGGCCCGGCTCCGTTAGCCCTCACGCTTCCCTTTTCCTCCTCGCCATGGATTTCCCCGCCCGCTTCACCGTCATCTCCGACGAGATTTCCCAGGACCTCCCGGTCCTCATCCGCTTCGCCCAGGAGTTCGGGCTGCCCGGCTACGAGCTGCGCAGCATGTTCGGGCGGGCGTTCAAGGACCTCACGCCGGCGGACATCGCCGAGGTGAAGCGGGTCGCGCAGGGCGAAGGCTGGCGGATCTTCGGCTGCTCCTCGCCGGTGTTCAAATGCGACCTCGATGACGCCGCGGCGGTGCGGGCGCACGTCGAGGAGTTCCGCCGGACCCTCGGGGTGGCGCACGAGCTGGGTTGCGACCTGATCCGCGTGTTCACCTTCCTGCGGCGTTCCGCGGCGGAGAACGCGGCGGCCCTGCCGCGCATCGTCGAGCACCTTGGCGCGCTGGCCGCGGCCGCGGCGGGGACCAAGGTCCGGATCGGCGTGGAGAACGAGGCCTCGTGCATCATCGGCACCGGCCTGGAGGCGGCGGAGATCCTCCGGCACCTGCCCGACCCGCGCTTTGGCATCGTCTGGGATCCCTGCAACGTCCTCTACACGCCGGGCGCACCGGCCGACGCCACTGCGGGGTTCGCCGCGCTGCGCGGGCGCATCCATCACATTCACGTGAAGGACGCGCGGCGCGTGACGCCGAAGCCGGGCGGGCACCCGGCGGTCGCCGCGCCCGTGGGCCTCGGTCACGTGGGCTGGACGGCGCACCTGGCGGAGATCGCGCGCAGCGGGTATGCGGGGCGCTTCTCGCTGGAGACGCACTGGCGCGTGATCCCGATCGCGGAGGCGGACCTGCACCTGCCGGCCGGCTACGGCTTCTCGCGCGGCGGCGAGGAGGCCTCGCGCATCTGCCTGCACAACCTCCGCGAGATCCTGCCCGCGGCCTGAGCGCGCCCTCCTGTCTGAGCCGTTAGCTCAGCGTACCTGCGGCTGCAGCCGCGCTCGGTGCGGACGGGGGCAGCGGGGTAACCTCCCACGCCCGCAACTGCGCGAGCTCCGCGAGGGCCGGCGAGTGGCCCACCTCGATCAGGAAGCGCCACGCCGCAAGCACCCGCCGCTGGAACAACACCCGCTCCGCCGCCGTCGCCAGGGTAAGTCCGGGCCCCGATGACGCCTCGGGCGGTGGGACCGCCGCGAGCTGCTCGGCGGCCGCCCGCACCGCCGGCTCCGCCGCGGTGCGACCCCACTCCGCGATCCGCTCCCGCCGGGCCACTCCCCAGCGTGCCACCGCGCGTGCCGCCTCCGGAGTCGTTTTCCCCGGCTCCGCGTAACCCGAACGCCAGTAGACCTCCTGCAGCAGCGCCTCCCCGTCACGGCGGCCCAGCAGGAGGCTGCGGCCCTCGTCCTCCAGCCGCAGCAGGTGCCGTTCAAAGTCCCGCGTAGGCCCACCCAGGCCCGGCACGCGATCCGCCTCGACGGCCGCCTTCCACGCCGGCCGCAAGGTGGCGCTCCACGACCGCCGCGCCGCGGTGAGGGCGTTGCGCCGCCGGGCCCCTTGGGCGCGCGCCGGCTCCGCCACCGGCCGCACCGCCGCGGTCAGGCGCCGGCGATCCCCCACTTGGAGCAACGCCCGGCCCGCGGGCAGCTGCGCGATCAGCGCGGCCTGAAACCGCCGGTAACGCTCCCGCAACGCCGTCCAGCCCGGGTCCGCCACTTCCCCGTCCCCCGCGTCCACCGCCCGCTCGAAGGCCGCCACGGCCCGCTGGACCGGCTCGGTGACCGCAAGGGTCGTCGCCAACCGCTCCTCGATCACACGCGCCCACGCCTCGAGGTAGTGCTCGGATGTGGAACGCGGCTTGTCGATGGTGTGATCGACGAGCACCGCCGCCTCGTGCGCCGCGTCGAGGGATGGCGCCGGAGCCCCGCGGACGGCACCCGTCATCAGGTCCGCCCCGAGGAGCGCCTCCGGGAAAAACCGCTCGTAACCCGCCCAGCGGTCCGGCTCCGGGTCGGGTTCGCAACCCGCCGCCGGCGAGGCCTGGTCCGTGGCCGTGAACCCCGCCGCCGCCAACTGCAGCCGCGCCGGTCGGCCCGCGAGCCCGTCGGGAACGCGGGTGAACCACGCCCGCGGCGGGACCAACACGCGCGGCACGGCCAGTTCGTGGAACCCGCCGGAATGACACTGCGTCATCCCGAACACCACGCGGCCCCGGCCGATTCCCGCCGCGAGCTCGCGCCGCAGTTCGGCGACCCCCAGGACCTCGGTGCCATCCGTGCGCCACCCTTGGCGGCCGCCGCGCTTGAGCTGCCACATCGTGATGGCGCTCTCCTGCGCCGCGTCGCGACCCGCCAGTTCGCCGTGGTCACCCACAAGGAAAAACAACGTCCCGCCATTGCGCACCACGGGCAGGATTTCCTCCCGCAGGGCGCGGAACAGGGACTCGCGGGTCGCGGGCCGGTTGTCCGGCAGGAAACCCGGGAGCCACTCGGGCTCGTAACCGCCGTCGCGCTCCACCTCGCGGTAGGTGTCCGCCAGCACCGCCGGGGCCCCCTCGCGGTTGCCCGCGCCGAAGAAACACCACCGCGGGACGGACGGCCGCGTCCGCGCCAGCCAGCCGGCCCACGCGCGTGCCTGCAGGTACTGCGAGTAATTGTTGGTTAGCGCCGTGCCCCCGCCCGAGAGGATCACGAAGGCCGCGGCCCCAACCTCCGGCGCCTGCCCCATCTCGCCCAAGCCGGGACCGGCGCAGCCCGAGGTCAGCCACGGCACCGCGCCGACGCCGGCGAGGCCGAGGCGCAGGAATTCCCGCCGCGTCTGCGCCGGGCGACTCACGGCTGCAGGCCAAGCAGCCGGCGCACCTGCGGCTCCAGCTTCGCGCCGCGGGCGTTGGTATCCACAACGCGACCCTCGCGGTCGAGGAGGAACATTGCGGGGATGCTGCGGATGTTGAATTGCCGGCCGAACTCGTTGTCCCAGTAGCGGCCGTCGAAATGCTGCGGCCACGGCATCTTCCGGTCGCGCGTGAACTCGATCAGCTTCGTGCGCGCGGCCGCGAGCTTCGCCGCAGCCAGCTCCGGGGTATCAAGGGGGCGACCAGCGTTACGCGGGTTGCGCCGGGACTCCTCGTCGATGACGCCGGAGTTCTCGAAGGAGATGCCGACGATCTCGAAGCCCTGCGGGTGGTACTGCTCGTAGACGCGGATCAGGTTGGGCAGCTCGGCGATGCAAGGACCGCACCAGGTGGCCCAGAAATCGATGAGCACGACCTTACCGCGGAGCCGCGCCAGATCCACCTCGCGGCCATCGACGGCGGTAAACTTCAGCTCGAGCGGCTCCGTACGGAGCTGAGCGACGCGGATCTCCGCCGTGGCCTGGCGAGCGAGCTCAGCGTCCGGATCCGCGGCGAGGGCGCGTAGGCGGGCGAGGCCGGCTGCGGGGTCCCGGGCCCCGAGGAGGCGCGCCTCACC
>JBEDEF010000357.1:0-2833 GCA_041175845.1 Verrucomicrobiota bacterium | reverse complement strand
GGTTGAGGCGGAAGCTCAGCGAATAGGTCGGGGGAGGATTCAGCACCGCACGGAAATTCTGCCCATCCGGATTCTGGCGCAGCAGCGTGTAAGGACTCTGCTGGAGCAGGTTCGCGGCGTTGAACTGCACCTCCACGGGCTTGCGGCCGAGCCAGGCCGGCAGGCGGCCTCGGTAGCCCAGCAACAGGTCCGCCTCGCGGCGTACCGGCGCGTAAAACAGGCTGCCGGCGGTGCTGCGGCCGACGACCGGCGCACTGCCGAAGCTGAGACCACCCCCGAGGAAAACCCCGCGGAGCCGACCCTCCTGGAAATCGTAGCGGGTGAAGGCCCGGAACTCGAACTCCCGGTGCCCGATCGTACCCTGGTCCTCGACCGCCGTGGTGGCCGCCAGCCACGCCTCGTAGGCGGCGATCTCCTGCGCCACCGACACGCCCGCGTTGGTGACGAGGCCCTGTGCCGCCGGATTGCGCCACAGCGGGAGGACCAGACCCGCGGACTGCCGCGAACGCTTCAGGAGATTGGTCTCCACGGAGTCGGAGATCGAAACGTTGCCCAGCAGCCTCCAGCCCGGGGTCAGGTTGGCGGTCAGGTTGAACTCGTAGCCATCGGTGGCCAGATCGAACACGTCATGCGCGCTGCCCAGCAACCGCACGACCTGCGGCGGCTGGATCAGGCGCGCGGCCAGCAGCGTATCCATGATCCGGTCGTTGCGTTCGCCCACGTTGTTCGCGCCGGACGCTCGGGACTGGTCCACGGAGGCCGTCGTGAAGTAGCCCGCCCGCAGGAAGAGGTTGCCGCCCAGAAGGGTGAGCATCACGCCGTAATCCCGGCCTTCGCCGGAATTGAGGGGCACCGCCCCGTTGTCCGGCAGCAGCGACACCGTGGTGCCGGGGATCTGCGCGTTTTCGGAGTAATTGTAGTAGACCGAGAGCCACCGCGCCGGCTTGCCGACCACGCCGTAGGAAATCCGGGAGAAATCATAGGTGCTGCCACGGGCGTCCCCGGTGAACACCAGCGGCGCGGGCGCGGAGACCTCGCTGGTCGGCCGCGCGAAGGAAGTCTGTCGCGTGAAGCGCCAGCCCGCCGTGGTGATGATCCGGTCCCGCCACCACGAGCTCTGCAGCGCCGCGAGGTGGCTCTCAGTCCGGCGCCACTGGTCCGCCAGCTCGTTGCGCGCCCACCCCGTCGACAGCGTCCGGGGCGCGGCACCCGCGTCCATCACCACGTTGAAAGTGGCGGGAATCCGCCGGTAGTCCGGCACCGCCCACTGCGCCGGGTCGGCGGGATCGGCGACGTACTGGCGGGTCCACAGCTGGTTCGCCGCCTGCTGCGGTTGCGGATGGAACGGCGACCCCGCCGCGACCAAGAACCCGACGAAGCGCGGGTTGGCCGAGTTGTCGCGACTGGCCGAGCCGGCGAGGCTGTGCCGGCCGAAGTTGCCCAGATCCAGCTGGTAGGAGGCGGTCGCCCGGAACCGCTCCCCGCTGTTGCGCTCGTGGCGAAGGACCCAGCGCGAATCCACAAAATAGCGCCCGGCCCACGGGTTGGGGGAGCCATCGCGGAACGTCAGGCCCGGCTCGCCCAGGACCCGGAACACATCGTGGGTGGTGTCGTAGACATCCTGATCCCGCAGGTCGTTCACCGCGGCCAATTCGATGAACAGGTTGCGCATGGGCTCCGACTCCACGACCGCTCCCAGGCTGCGCTGGCTGAAGGTGCTGGCGCCGCCGGGTCCGGCGAAACTCGCCCGCCGCGGCCACGGGGTGCCCGGATCCATCGCCGACCAGTCGCCCGGCAGGAAGACCGAGCTCACGCGGGCCGCCATCGGCTGGCTGAAGACCGTCTGCTGGAAATTGCGGAAGCTACCATCGTTGCCCACGAGCGTGATCCGCGGCGTCGCCGACCGCTTGCCGATGCCCGCGGCCACATCGGCCGCCGCCAGCCCCGGCACCAGCGGGGACCCGCGGAGCCGCCAGAGCGAGACGTTATCGAACGGCGCGTAGGTCCGCCCGAGGGACTGGCTCAGGCGCCCGTATTCCGCGTCGACCCGCACGGTGGTGTGCCGCGCCACCCGCCACGTGGCCGCGAGCGCCAAGCGGCGGTTGACCGTGAACTGGTGCGCCTGCCAGCCATCGGCGGTGTGTTCGAGCGCGTTGACCCGCAGCGCGAGGCGCTCGTGGGGCGACAGGTTGCCGTCGACGTGCACGCGACGCAGGGCATCCCGGCCGGCGGTGACGTTGACCTGCGCGAAGGTGCGCCCGATCCGCGCCTGCTTGGTGGTCGTGTTGAAGATGCCTCCGGCGCCACCGAGGCCGAAGAGGATGGCGTTTGGCCCCCGCGCCTCCTCAAAGCGCTCGGAGTTGTAGGTATCCGGCAATAGCGTGGACCCAAAGTAATTGCGGGAGCGCGAGGCCAACTGCCCGCGGATGCGGTACTGGAAGACCCCGGTCTCGGTATTGATGCCCTGGACCGCCGCGGTCTGGTCCGTGCGCTCGGGCACCGCGGCCGCCGAGTAGCGCAGCAAATCGTTTTCGCTGAACGCATTCAGGTCCGCGATGAACTCCGGCGTGAACACGCTGATCGCGTTGGCGACATCCGCCAGATTCGTCCGGATGCGGCTGCCGGCGAGGGTGTTGTTCGCGAGGTAGCCGACATCCTTATCCGAAGAGACCTGGAACGGCGAAAGCTGGATCGCGGCGGACGGGGCGGACTCGGCCGCGGCCAGCCAACCAGTGAGGGCCAAACTCAGGCACGCGGTGAAGCCGCGGCAGGGGAAACGCGGGTGCATCCCCTTAGGGATTCGATGGGCCGGGGCGCGGCAAGCCAATCCGGC
>JBEDEF010000356.1:0-5915 GCA_041175845.1 Verrucomicrobiota bacterium | reverse complement strand
GCTCCTTCCTGCTGACCAACCTCGCGGTCGCGGCCCTTCTACCAGCGCTGCTGCCGTTCGTCCTCGGTCGGCCCACGCCGGAGGCATTCGCGCAGGTGACCGGAAGCGTAGCGGTGGTCGTATTCGTGCCGTTCGTAGCGGCGTGGCTGCTTCGGACGCTGCATCCACCCGCGGCCGCCTGGCCGGCGCGCTGGCGCAATGTCTCCTTCGGCCTCTGGAACGTCTCCATCTTTCTCATTACCGCGAGCGCTTCGCACTTCATCCGCGAACAGACGACGGCCCCGGTGACCCTCATCCTGCAGTTGGCGGGAGCCTCGCTGGCGGTGTGTGCGCTGAACTTCGCCCTCGGCCGCGTCCTCGGCGGAAGCGGATACGCACGCGAAGCGAGCCAGTCACTGGGACAGAAGAACACGACCTTCACCCTGTACCTCGCCCTGGCGCACGCCGGCCCGCTGGTCGCGCTCGGGCCCACCTTCTACGTGATCTGGCACAACCTCTGGAATTCCTGGCAGCTCCACCGCGCCGGTCGGATGGCCGCCCTGCGGGCCGGCCCAGGCCGCTGACGGCGCGGGCTCAGGCGGAGGCGGGCACCCCGGCGGCCGCGTTCCGGGCGCCGCCGAACCGCAGCCGCAGCCGGTCGAGCGCCAGGTAGACCACCGGGACCGTGTAGAGCGTGAGGAGCTGGCTCACGAAGAGCCCGCCCACGATCGTCAGGCCCAGCGGGCGGCGCATCTCCACCCCCTCGCCCGCGGCGAACACCAGCGGGAGCGCCCCCAACAGGGCGGCGACGTTGGTCATCAGGATGGGACGCAGGCGCAGCCGGGCGGCAGCGAAGATGGCTTCGCGGGGGGAAACGCCCTCACGGCGCTCGATCCCGAGCGCGAAGTCGATCATCAAGATCGCATTCTTCATCACGATGCCGATGAGCAGGAAGAGCCCGAGGAGCGCGATGAGGGAGAACTCAGTACCGGTCAGCCGCAGCACCAGCAGCGCACCCAGACCGGCCGAGGGCAAGGTGGAGAGGATGGTCAGCGGATGGATGAGGCTCTCGTAGAGGATGCCGAGCACCACGTAGACCGCCAGCAGCACGCCGAGGATCAATAGCGGCTGATTCTGGAGGGCGCGCTGGAAATTCTGGCCGGAGCCGCCGACCACCACCTGGATGTCAGTCGGCAGCATCAGTTCGCCCATCGCCCGGTCAATCGCGGCGAGCCCCTCCTCCAGGGAAACGTCCGGGGCGAGGCCGAAGCCAATCCGCTCCGCGGCGAACTGGTTGCGGTGGCGGACGCGGTCATCCACCAGCGAAAAGTCATAGCGGGCGAACGCCGAGAGGGGCACGCGCGTGCCGTTCGCGGCGATCACCTGCACCTGGTCGAGCACCTCCGGGTCGGCCGTGTACCGCGGCTCCAGCTCCATCACCACCCGGTACTGGTTCATCCGGTCGTAAAGGGTGGCGATCTGCCGCTGGCTGAAGGAATTGTTCAGCACCTGGGAGATCATCTGCATGTCGACGCCCAGCCGCCGGGCTGCCTCGCGGTCGATGTGGAGCGACACCTGTTGGGTGCCGCCATCGGAAGGCGCCTCGATGTCGACCAGCTCCGGCAGGTCGCGGAACGCATTGGAGATGCGCGGCACCCACTGCCGGAGCAGCCCGAGGTCGGCGGCCATCAGGTTCACCTCCTGCGAGGAGCCGTCGGTCATGCGCGGGCCGTCGAGGTCCTGCGCCCCGTAGAGGTAGAGCTGCCCGCCCGGCACGATCGGGGCGTTCAGCCGCAGGCGGTTGACGACGTCGTTGGCCGAGATCCGGCGCTCGCGCATGGGCTTAAGGCGGACCGTGAAGCGCGAATTGCTGATACCGCTGGTGCCGCCGGAGAAGCCGATGACGTCCTGCACCGCCGGGTCGGCCAGCACGTGCCGGCGGAACGCCTCGATCTTCGGCTGCATGATCTCGTACGAGAACGCGTCATCACCCCGCACGAACCCGAAGAGCGTGCCGGTGTCCTGGGCGGGCAGGAACCCCTTGGGCAGGCGGAGGTAGACGGCCACGTTGAGCGCGAGCGTGCCGACCAGCGTGATGAGCACCAATGCGGGGTGGCGCAGCACCCAGCCGAGCGAGGCATCGTAGCCACGCTTGACCGCGTCGAACCAGCGGTCGGTCGCGGCGTGGAAGCGGGAGGGCGTCCCCGTCCCGCGGCGGCGCAGCAGGCGCGAGCACAGGCTCGGGGTGAGCGTGAGGGAGACGGCGAGGGAGACGAGGATCGCGGCGGCGAGCGTGAGCGAGAACTCCCGGAAGAGGCGCTCGACGATGCCGCCCATGAAGAGGATCGAGACGAAGACGGCGACGAGGGAGACGTTCATCGCCAGCAGGGTGAAGCCCACCTCGCCCGAGCCGCGCATCGCGGCGCGGAAGGGCGAAAGCCCGCGCTCCATGTGCCGGGTGATGTTCTCCAGCACCACGATCGCGTCGTCCACCACCAGCCCCGCGGCAACGATCAGCGCCATTAGCGACAGATTGTTCAGCGAGAAGCCCTGCAGGTACATGATCCCGAAGGTGCCGACGACAGAGACCGGGATCGCAAGGCACGGGATGAGGGCCGCCCGGGCGCTGCCGAGGAACAGAAACACCACCAGCATCACCAGCCCCGCGGCCAGCAGCAGCGTGCGCTGCGACTCGTGCAGGGTGGCGCGGATGCCGGGGGAGCGGTCCATCACCACCGCGAGGTTGGCGTCCGCGGGCAAGAGGGCCCGCAGCGCAGGCAGCTGGGCGGTGATCGCATCGATCGTGGCGATGATGTTCGCCCCAGGCTGGCGGCTGACGTTCAAGATCACCGCCGGGCGATCGTTATGGAACCCGCTGGCACGCACGTCCTCCACCGAGTCGGTCACCGTCGCCACATCCCCGAGGCGTACCGGGGCGCCGTCGCGGTAGCGGACGACCAGGCCGAGATACTCCTCGGCCCGGCGGAGCTGACTACTGACGTGGACCTCCCACTGGCGCTCACCGTCGTCGATCGCGCCGCGGGGACGGAGGGAATTGGTCGCGCCAATCGCGCGCCGCACCTCGTCGAGCGCAATGCCGTGGTGAGCCAGCTGATGTGGGTTGAGCTGGACCCGTACCGCCGGGAGGGAGCTGCCGCCGATCGTGACCTCCCCCACCCCGGTAATCTGCGCGATTTTCTGGGCGAGGATGGTCGAGGCGAGATCGTACAGCCGGCCCGGCGCAAGGTTGGGCGAGCTCAGCGCGAGGGCGAGAATCGGCGCCTGGGCGGGATTGGACTTCCGGAAGGTCGGGCTGCCCGGCATTCCCGCCGGTAACTGGCCCCGGGCCGCGTTAATCGCGGCCTGCACGTCGCGCGCTGCGGAGTCCAGGTTCCGGCCGAGCGCGAACTCGAGCATGATCGACGTGTTGCCCTGTCGGCTATCGGAGTAGATCCCCGTCACCCCGGAGATGCTGCCCAGCGCGCGCTCCAAGGGGGCCGCGACATTCGCCGCCATCGTCTCCGGACCGGCACCCGGCAGGGAGGCGCTGATCCGGATGCTGGGGAAATCCACCTGCGGTAGGGGCGAGACCGGTAACAGCCCGTACGCCAGCGCGCCCGCCAGCACCAGCGCGATCGCCATCAGGCTGCTCGCCACCGGGCGCCGGACAAAGGGTCGGGAAAGATTCATCCGGGGCCCTCCGCAGGTTCAGGAACGCGCCGCCGCGGGTCGCCCCGCCGCGGCCGCAGCCGCCGTCCGCCGCGCCGCGAAGCGACGGCCCAGACGGTCGAAATAGAGGTACACCACCGGCGTCGTGAAAAGCGTCAGGACCTGGCTCGCGAGCAGGCCACCCACCATCGTGATCCCAAGCGGCTGCCGGAGCTCGGCACCCGAGCCCGTCGATAGCATGAGGGGCAGCGCGCCGAAGAGCGCCGCCAAGGTGGTCATCAGGATCGGACGAAAGCGCAGCAGCGCTGCCTGCCGGATCGCCTCCCGCGGCCCCAGACCGTCCCGCCGCGTGGCCTCCAGTGCGAAATCCACCATCATGATGCCGTTCTTCTTCACCAGCCCGATGAGCAAAATGATCCCGATGATCGCGATCATATCCAGCGGCCGGCCCGTTACCCAAAGCGCCAGCAGCGCCCCCACCGTCGCGGAGGGCAACGTTGAGAGAATCGTGATCGGATGGATGCTGCTCTCGTAAAGGATGCCGAGGACGATGTACATGGTCACCACCGCCGCCAGCACCAGCAGGAGCGTGCTCGACAGCGAGGCGCGAAAGGCCTGCGCGGCACCCTGGAACCGCATTTCCACCGCGGGCGGCAATTCGCGCGCGACCGCCGCGCGCTCGATCGCCCGGACGCCATCGCCCAGCGACGCCCCGGCACCGAGGTTGAAGGAGATCGTGACAGCCGGGAACTGTCCCACGTGGCTGATCAGCAGGCGGGTGGGCCGCTCGGTCACGCGCGCCACGCTGGCGAGCGGGACCGGCCGACCGGAACGCGTCCGCACGAAGATCCCCGCGAGTGCCTCCGACCCCTGCGTCAGGCGCGGATCCACCTCGAGCACCACCCGGTACTGGCTCGTGTGGGTGAAGAGGGTCGAGATCTGCCGCTGGCCGAATGCGCTGTAGAGCGCGTCGTCGATGTCGGAAACACTCACGCCGAGGCGGCTCGCCGTGTCCCGATCGATTTCCACATAGGCCTGCAGTCCGCGGTTCTGGAGATCGCTGGCGACGTCGGACAGCTCGGGCAGCTGCTGGAGGTAAGGAACGAAGCCGCCCACCCACTCCTCAAGCAGGTTCTCGTCCGGGCACGTCAGGGTAAACTGGAACTGCGTGCGGCTCACCCGGTCCTCGATCGTCAGCTCCTGCACCGGCTGCAGGTAGAGGGAAATGCCGGGCACCGCGAGGGCGGTGACGCGCAGGCGCTCGATCACGGCCGCCGCGTCGTCTCGCCGCTCGCCGTGCGGGTGAAGGTTGATGAGCATCCGCCCGCTGTTGAGGGTGGTGTTGGTGCCGTCCACGCCGATGAAGCTGGAGAGGCTGCGGACGGCGGGGTCCTGCAGGATCAACGCCGCGAGGGCCTGCTGGCGCTCCGCCATCGTGGTGAAGGAAACGGATTGGGGAGCCTCCGTCACCGCCTGCAGCGCGGCGTTGTCCTGGACGGGGAAGAAGCCCTTCGGGACCACCATCCAGAGCAGCACCGTGAGGAGAAGGGTGCCGACCGTGACGGCGAGCGTGAGGGGCTGGCGTTCCAGCACCCAATCGAGCCAGCGGCCGTAGCGCGCGATCACCGCATCGAGGAAGCCGGGGGCGGCGGCCCCGTGGTCCGGCGCGGGCAGCATCCGGGCGCACATCATCGGGGTGAGGGAGAGCGAAACCAGCAGCGAGATCAGGATCGCCACCGCGAGGGTGATCGCGAATTCGTGGAAGAGCCGGCCGACAACGTCGCCCATGAAGAGCAGCGGGATGAGCACCGCGATGAGCGAGATGGTGAGCGAAACGAGCGTGAAGCCGATCTGCGCGGCGCCCTTCAGCGCGGCGGCCAGCGGCGGCTCGCCCTGCTCCCGGTAGCGCGCGACGTTTTCCAGCATCACGATCGCGTCGTCGACCACGAAGCCGGTGGCGATCGTGAGCGACATCAGCGTCAGGATGTTCAGTGAGTAACCCGCCAAGTGCATCACCCCGAAGGTGCCGACCAGCGATAGCGGCACCGCGATGCTCGGAATGATTGTCGCGGCGAAATTTCGGAGGAAGAGAAACGTCACGAGCACCACCAGCAAAATGGCGAACACGAGCTCGTGCTGCACGGCACGGACCGAGGCGCGAATGCTCTGGGTCCGGTCCGAGAGGACGGCGAGTTCGGCGGCCGCCGGCAGGGAGGCGGAGAGCTGCGGGAGCAGGGCGAGCCGCCGCTGGCCGCCGCGCTGAAGGG
>JBEDEF010000355.1:0-4064 GCA_041175845.1 Verrucomicrobiota bacterium | reverse complement strand
TCAGGCCCTCCGGCGTTACCACGGTGCCGTTGACCTCAATCCGCTGCTCACGCGGCGGCATCTCTCGGTCGCCCATCTTCACCTTCACGGTCACAACCAGCTCAACGCCCACGATGGCGTCCGCATAGCGGCGCACCAGCTCGTTAGCCACCGCGGGAGGCGCGGCCGAGCCGACCGGGGCAACTATGACCAGCAGCAGAAGCGAGAGCGCGCGGAGTAAGGTGATCATGGGCGAGCAAGGGCGGGTTTGAGACTGATTTCGACGAGCAAGGTCTGGCCCCGGCGACGCACGCGCAGCACCCACCACTCACGCCGGGATTCCACCGCCGCGGACCGCGCGGCGCGGAGTTCTGCGAGCGAGGTCACCGGCCGCCCGTCGGCCGCCTCGATCAGATCGTCGGCCCGCAAGCCGGCGAGGGCTGCCCACCCGGCGGGGATCGCGCTTTCCACCAGCGCGCCGGTCTGCGCAGTCGTTAGCTGCAACCGCACCCGGTCATCAAAGGCGAGCTCGCGCACCGAGAACTCCAACTGTACATCCTCCCACCACGCCATCTCGGCGGAGGGAATCGGTTGCTCCTCTAGCACCAACGTGAGCTCCCGCGGAGCACCCTCGCGCCAGAGGGAGACTTTCACCGCGGTGCCAGCCCGGTATTGCCGAACCTGCCGGGCGAGCACGTCCGTGTCCTCAGGTCGGCGGGCCGCGACCGGGTTTCCATCCAGAGCCAAGAGTACGTCGCCAACTTGCAGGCCGCTGATTTCCGCCTGCGTACCGGGATAGATGCGCGTCAGCCGCGCCCCCCCGTCCGCCTTAATCCCGAGGCGAGCCGAAAGCTTGGGGGTGAGAGGCTGGGAAGAAACGCCGAGCCACGCCTTCCGGGCCTGCGGCGGGAAATTACGCTCGCTCGCGGTGCGCAGCTCGACGACCGAGCTCAGTCGGGCGCCGTCGCGTCGGACCTCCACTAACACCGTTCGCACACCCTTGGGCGCGTCGCGCAGTAACTCATCCGTGAGGCGCCGTAACTCGGCCACGCCCGCGACGGGGCGGCCCTCGACGGCGATCAATACATCCCCGCGTCGCAGCACGGGCTCAGCCTGCCCGGCGGGGCCGGCTGGACGCACGTTCTCCAACCAAACGCCGCGAGTGTCCGGCAGCCGCTCTAGCCGCGAGATCCGCTGGGTGAGGTCGCGCATCACGGTACCCCACGTCCGAAATTCCACGTCGTCGGCGCGGGCCGCCTCGCGGGCCACCAGCCGGACGCGCCGCGTCGCCTCCACGCCGTCCCGCACCGACCGGACCTCGAAATCCTCGTCCGGCATCCGGCTGGCCTCCAGCCGGTGGAAGTGCGCCACTGCTTTCTCCTCGGCGCCCTCGATTGTCTGGCCGTCGCAGGCGACGATCAGGTCGCCCGGCAGAAATCCCGCAGCGGCGGCAGGGGAACCCTCGGCGACGTCGCCGACGACTACGCCCGAACCCTTGCCTGAGGCCTCTAGTCGACGCTGGACGGTTAAGCCGCTCCACCCGCGCACGACCTTGCCGGAGGTCATCAGTTGACGCGCTACCTCCCGGGCAAGGTTGCTGGGAATCGCCCCGCTCAACCCGACTACCCCGATCTCATTGATGCCCACGACCTCTCCCCGGGCATTCACGAGCGGACCACCACTGTTTCCGCCAAAGATTCGGGCGTCGTGCAGCACCCAGCGCACAAACTGCCCCACATCCTCACCCCGCAGCATCATCTTACCCACGGTCTGCTCCGGCAGGACCAGCGAGGGGTTGGAAACGACGCCCTGAGTCACCGACTGCGCCAGGAATCCGGGGCTGCCGAGGGCGAAGACCTCCTCCCCCACTCGCAGCGCCGCGGAATCCCCGAACCGCGCCACCGGCAAGGGCGGCGCACCGGCGGCGCGTTGCGCAAGGTTCAGGCGGATGACCGCGAGGTCCGTCAGCGGGTCTTGGCCGACAAGCACCGCCTCCACCTGTGAGCCGTCATGCAGGTAGCCGCGGAAAAAATCGCCGTCCTCGGTCACGTGACAGTTCGTGAGGACATGCCCCTCGGCGGAGATCACGACCCCGCTGCCACCTGACCATTCTTTTGTCAGCCGCCCATCGGTGGGCCGCAGCCGGATCGCCTCGATCCGAACAATCGACGGAAAGACGCGGGCCAGCATCAGGTCCCGCTCCTCCGGAGCAGCGGAACGCGCCGACGGCAGCGGGAGCAGCAGCAAGGCGAACAGCGGAGCCAGCGCCGAAGGACGAAAACAGAAGGCGCGGCCAGAGAGAAAACAGGGCATCATGGCTCGGGGGAGGGCTGAAGGACGGCGATTGCCCCCGGTGACGCAAGCGGCAACTCCCCTTTCATCCCGTGCGGCGCACGGCCGCCACGAACCCGTCGATAATCCCATCGAAGCTGCCGTTACTGAAGAAAACGACCACTTCCCGCGGCGCGCCGCCCAAACCGATCTGCGCCGCAAGCCGCGTCAGCAGCTCCGCGTTGCTCGGTGCGGTCAGCGCCGCACGGCCGCGAGCCAGGAGGTCCGCGACCACCTCCTCGGGCGCGAACCGCTCCGTTGCCGGCACCCGCTCGGCCCGGCTCACGGGTCCGATGAACGCCGCGTCGGCTTTAGCCAGCGCCTCCATGAATGCCGGCTGCATCCGCTTCAACCGCGCCGTGTTGCTGCGGGCCTCAAACACGGCAGTAAGCCGCGCGCCCGGGTGCCGCGCCCGCAGGGAGTCCAGCGTGGCGGCGAGCGCGGTCGGATGATGCCCGAAATCCTCGATCACCGTCAGGCCGGCCGTAGCGAGGCGAACCTCCTGGCGTCGACGAACCCCGCGGAAGGAGGCGAGTGCACCGAGGTCGAAGCCGGAGGGATCCTCCGGGCAAAGCAAGAGCGCCGCGGCGGTCGCGGCCATCGCTGCGTTGCGGGCATTGAACTCGCCGCTCAGGCCCCACTCAACCCGGGCCCAGGGACGGCCGCGCCAAGCGAGCCGGAACGAGGCCCCGGAAGGCGACTCCGCGAAGTCCGCGAGCACCACATCATTATCCACACCGACTCCCACCCGTACCTGCCGCGTCCACGGAGTGGCACCGAGGGCGGCGAGGTTCGAGTCGTCGCCGTTGAGGACGAGCCAACCATTGCGCGGCACCAGCCGCGTGAAGTGGGTGAACGAGCGCTGGATGTCGGCCAGATCGCGGAAGATGTCGGCGTGATCGAACTCGAGGTTGTTCAAGACGGCCACGTGGGGCGCGTAGTGGATGAACTTGCTCCGCTTGTCGAAGAAGGCGCTGTCGTACTCATCGCCCTCAATCACGAACGGCGCCGCGGGCTGACCAAGGTGGCTCCCGCAGGGCGGATCCTGCGGCACTCCCCCGATCAGGAAACCCGGATCCGCGCCGGCCGCGCGGAGCAGGTACGCGCACAAGGCCGTCGTGGTGGTCTTGCCGTGCGTCCCAGCGACGACGATATTCCGTCGGCGCCTTAGAACGGTGTCGTGGAGTAGCGCCGGCAGCGACGTGAACGAGAGGGTGCGGGTCTCCAGCAGCCACTCGACCTCCGGGTTGCCCCGAGACATGGCGTTCCCGATCACGACGAGGTCGGGAGCGAGTTGCTCCAGCCGGCCAGCGTCATACCCGAGGTGCACGGTAATACCCGCCGCAGCGAGCACCGTACTCATCGGCGGGTAGACGCCGGTATCCGCGCCGGAAACTTCGTGGCCGGCCGCGCGAGCCAGCAGGGCCGCATTGCCCATCGCGGTGCCGCAGATACCCAGGAAATAGATCTTCATCGGAGGCGAAAGGAGGCGCCGTGGGGGAAATGGCGGCGCGACGTTCGGGACACAACACCGGACTCGGCGCGTCTCCCGTTCAGCCGAGGCTTACCGGATCGACGTCGAGCACCTGAGTGATGTCGTCCGCCCAGGCGAAGGCAGCACGGAGCCGCTCGAGCTCCGGCACCACCCGCGAGACCGCGCCCGTGAAGTACCAGAGCTGCCAGCGGTACTCGTCCTTGATCTTCTCGATCGGAGCCGCGGCTGGGCCCCGCAGTTCGACGCGATCGCCCAGCTC
>JBEDEF010000354.1:0-11262 GCA_041175845.1 Verrucomicrobiota bacterium | reverse complement strand
GGGGTAGCATCAGCGGGCGGATGGGGCGGGAGGTTCGCCGCGCTCTCCTCGGCTGACAAGCTGGAGCGCGGCTAGGGTCGGTCGGGCAGGCTCTCCAGCACTGTCCTCGCCCGCGCCTTGGCGGCCTCGTCGTGCTTTTCGCGGGAAGGCTTCGCCAACCCTCGCTCGAGGGCCGCACGGGCTAGGCCGGGTTGTCCGGCGCCGGCGAGGGCCAGGCCGAGCTCAAGGTGGTGCTTGAGCTGCGCGGGCTCCAATTCCACCGCGCGCTCCAGGTGACGCACGGCCTCGGCGTGCGACGCTCCGGGCAGACCTCCGTAGAACAACTTCACGACCAGGCGCGCGGTTCCTCCCAGTTCCGCGACCTCGTGGTGCCACCGGCCGAGGATGTGGTGGGCCCACGCGTAGCCGGGATCGAGCGTCAGCGCCCGCTCTGCCTCCGCGCGCAGTTCCCGCGAGTAGCGCACCTTCTCGCGCGTCCCGCTCAGCACCCCGAGCTTGCCGAGGCAGATCGCGACGGAGAGCACATTCTCCGCCCGCCGTGGCTCGAGTTCCGCCGCGCGGCGCGCGTGGACCAGCGCCTGCGTGACGGCGGCCCGCTGTTCCTCCGGCGTTGGCAATTCGACCATCAGATCCGAGTACTGGCGCGCAAGCTTCTGCTGCAGGAAGGCGTCGGCCGGCCGGGCGGCGACTGCCTCCTGGAAAAGGGCGAGGGCCTGCCGCGTGTCCAGCCGGGCCTCCGCGGCGAGTGCCGCCCGCACCAAATCGTCGGTCTCCGCCCGGGCGCCGGCCGCCGCGAGGGCGGAAACGGCGAGCAGCGCGGCGAGCAGGGGTGGCATCGGAGGCAGCGTGGCTGGGGTGGCGCCCGGCGCAAGCGCCCCGGTGGGTTCGGCGTCCGCCCGGTTTTCGCTTGGCGCGCCCGTGCCCCCTCGGTGACCGTGACCGGATGGCTGCCGCTCCGATCCGTTACTACCACCGCGCCCGCGCCCGCGAGGAGACCGAGGAGATCTTCGGCGAGCGCTGGTTGCGCTTCGCCTATGAGCACCCCGTCGGCCGCCTTGCCGTCTGGTTGCTCGCCCGGCGTGTCCTGTTCTCCCGGTGGTACGGCTACCGGATGAACCGGCCGGCCAGCGCCCGGCTCATCCTGCCGTTCATTGCGCGCTACAACCTCGACGTCGACGAATTCGCGACCTCGCCGTTTCACTTCGAAAATTTCAACACGTTTTTCTATCGCGCGCTCCGCCCAGGCTGCCGCCCCATCTTTCCCGGGGACGACGTAGCGGTGTTGCCCGCTGACGGCCGCCACCTGGTTTTCCCGGACGTCGAGGCCGCTGAGGGATTTTACGTCAAGGGCGCCCGCTTCGCCTTGGCAGAACTCCTCGACGACGTCGACCTCGCGGCCCGCTTTGCCGGCGGAGCCATGGTTATTTCTCGGCTCTGCCCCGTCGACTACCACCGGTTTCATTTCCCCGTCGCCGGCGTGCCGGGCGAATCGCGGCGCGTGCGTGGCTGGCTGTACTCCGTTAGCCCGATCGCCCTGCGGCGGCGCATCCGCTACCTGGTAGAGAACCAGCGCGAGGTTACCCTCGTGGAGAGCCCGGCTTTCGGCTCAGTCGCAGTGCTTGAGGTTGGTGCGACAAACGTCGGCAGCATCCTGCAGTCGTTCGTCCCGGGGCGCGTGGTGGCCAAAGGGGAGGAGAAAGGACTCTTCGCCTTCGGTGGATCCTGCGTGATCACGCTTTTCGCGCGCGGGCGGATCCGCTTCGACGCGGACCTCGTCGCCCAGAGCGCGCGGCACGTCGAGACCTACGCGCGCATGGGCGAGCGCCTCGGCGTCTCACCCTGACCTCCAATATTTTCCGCTATGACCACCCTATTCCTTCGCTCCCTGCTCTCGCTTTTGCTGCTTGGCGTCTCGCTTGTCCGAGCCCAAAGCACGCCGGAACTCCGCTCCCCCGGCCCCACCGTCGGGCCAGATGGGGGGGACTGATCGTTCGTTTGACGGCCAGCGGATTCTCTCCCTCGTTGTCTAGCTCTTGGAGAATCCAACTAACCGGACGCACCGTCACGGCCAGCACTTCCAGCTCCCAGACCAGCGGTGGCGAGACGATCTTCACGCTCTTTTTCGGCCCGCTCTCGGCTGCCGATTCCGGTTCCGCGGTCATCTCCTACGTCCCTGCGGGAGGTACCACTCTGAGTACGCCCGCGTTCCCGCTGCGGATCGTCGCCGGTGCGCCCGAGATCGGAGTTCCGCCGGCGAGCCAATCCGTGGCCGCCGGCCGCCCCGTCCAGTTCGTGGTCACCGCGGGCGGCACCGCGCCGCTGACGTACCAATGGCTGCGCAACGGAGTGCCGATCAGCGGTGCCACGCGCTACCTGTACGGGATCTCGAGCGCGACGGCCGGGGATGCCGGCTCCCTCTCGGTCGTCGTGAGCAACGCGCAGGGCTCGGCGACGTCCGCCGCCGCGGTCCTCACGGTTGTCCTGCCGGATCCCCCGGTGATCACCACGCCGCCCGCGGCGCAGTCTGCGGTTGAAGGCGGCGAGGCGCGCTTCAGCGTTAGTGCCACTGGCCCCGCCCTGACCTACGCGTGGCGTAAGGACGGCACTGCTCTGCCCGGGGCCACCTCCGCCCTGCTGGAGCTGCGCAATGTGCAATTGTCCCAAGCCGGCGCCTATTCCGTGGTTGTCAGCAATGCCAATGGCTCCGTCGAGAGCCCCGCCGCCCGCCTCAACGTCGCCCGCGCCGCGAATCCGGGCCGCTTGGTCAACCTCTCCGTCCGTACCCCGCTGGCGGTGGCCGACGAAGTTCTCTCGATGGGCTACGTCGTCGGTGGCGCCGGCACCGCCGGCAACAAGCCCGTGCTGCTCCGTGCGGTTGGGCCGGGGCTGACGACTTTCGGCGTAGCTGGTGCGCTGCGCGACCCGCGCTTGGAAACCTACGCCGGCTCCAGCCGCACGGGTGGTAACGACAATTGGGGCGGAGGCGCCGCGCTCCGCGAGGCTTTTGCCGCGGCGGGCGCTTTCCCGCTGGCAGACGGCTCCCTCGACGCCGCGCTTACCACCACCGTCTCGCCGGGAGACAACTCGGTGCGGATTTCCGGCGTGGGTGGCACCACGGGCGAGGTACTCGCCGAGGTCTATGACCTGACAGCTGGCGCCGCCTTCGCCACGCCCGCTACGCCTCGACTGGTCAACGTTTCCGTGCTCAAACCCCTTGCTGCCGGGGAGACGCTCATCGCGGGCTTCGTCGTCGGGGGTGGGGCGGGCAAGCGCCTGCTGGTGCGTGCGGTCGGGCCCGGCCTGACCGCTGGCTTTGGGATTCAGGGCGCTCTCGCGGATCCCGGGCTTGAGGTTTACCGCGGTTCCGTGGCTATGACCGCGAATGACAACTGGAATGCCGCCGATGCCGCAGTCTTCTCCCAAGTTGGTGCATTCAACCTGCCGGCGGGTAGCCGCGACGCGGCCGTGGTTCTCGATGTCGCCCCCGACGCTTACAGCGTCCAGGTGCGCAATCGCGTCGCAGGGGGCGGTCTGGTCTTGGTCGAGGTGTACGAGGTACCCTGATTTCGGACCGTGGCCGCTACGCGGCTGGTGCCCGGGACAGGACTCGAACCTGCACACCTTACGGCAAAGGCTTCTAAGACCTTCGTGTCTGCCATTCCACCACCCGGGCGGGCCAAGCGCGAAGGTTTCTCCTTCCCGCGCCCCGCCGCAAGCGCCTAGTGGCGAGTCGTGCCGGGCGCCCGAAAGGCTTCTCGTCGGAGCCGGTGCTGGCTCCCTGCTGGCCGATACCCTACCGGCCTGGCTCAGTCCGGTGGCAGCCGCCGCGGTGTCTGTCGCCGCACTCGGGCGCGACCGTCAAGGCCGGATCATCGCGGGTCGCAGCCCGCCCGGTTCGCGGCGCAGAAATAACGCCCCGATACGTTGGCTGCCGGTCGGTGATGCTCAGTAGCCGGCGTCGGCCAATTGCCGGCGCACTTCACGCAGCGCAGGGACGAGCTGGGTCGAAAGATCCGTCCAGATCGGCTCGAGTGCCAGCCGGTCGTTGTAGCCCGCGCGGCGTAACGCCCGCAGGTACGGCCGGAAATCTTCGCCGTGGGTGCCGGGCGCGGCCCGGTCGCGGTTCTCCGCGAGGTGCGCGTGCCGGATGAGCGGTCCCACCGCGAGCAGGTCGTCGGGCGACTCCCCGTTGCGCAGCATATGAAAAAGGTCGACCAGCAGCTTCACGGCCGGGTGGTTCGCCCGCCGGACCGCCTCGGCGCCCTCGCGGACGGTGTTGATCAAGTTGCATTCGCCGCGGTTGAGCGGCTCCACCACGATCATCACCCCCTGTTCCTCGGCCAGCGGGGCGAATTGGCGCAGCAGGTCCACGTACTGCTCGAAGGCCCGCGCGACCGGGAAACCCTCCGGCACCATCCGTGCGCCGGCGCTGCCGAACACGATGCGGGTCATCCCGATCTCGCGGCAGCGGCGGAAGACCGTGTGCGCGTACCGGTCGAGCCGCTCATAATCGAGGTCCGGTCCACTGCACTTAAGCGTGGCCGGGAGGAGCACATTCGCCGCCGGCATCGGGAACCCGGCGGCGCGCAGGGCGGCGGCGTGCGGAGCGAAGGCAGGGTCGGGGGATTCCGGCAGCAGAAAATTGACCACGTGACCCTCGATGAAATCGCACTCGGGGCGGAAGGGCAGGGCGGCCAGAGTCGCGGGATCGGTGCAGAAGCCGAGTTGCATTCCCCGATGCAATGCGCCGCCTAGCCGAAGGCACGGCGAAAAAGCGCTTGCTTCCCCCGGAGGCTTGGCGCTTCCTAACCCTCCCTTGTTCGGGCTGTAGCGTAGCCTGGTAGCGCGCTTGCATGGGGTGCAAGAGGTCGTGAGTTCGAATCTCACCAGCCCGACCATTTCCGAGGATCCCGGCCCCGCGGGACCTCCGTCTGGTCCTGAGCCGCTGCTCGAAGCCTTTTGACCCGGTGGCTTGACTATGCCTCCGCGGGTATATGATTCCCGGGATATGAACCTGTCCGAATTGCGCGCGCTGCTCGCTGCGGATCCCGCCGCCGCCCTCGAGCTGGTTTTTGATGACGGCGACACCGTCCCGGCTTCCTTCCACGTCACGGAAGTGGGGCACGTCACCCGCCGCTTCATCGACTGCGGGGGCACCCGGCGGACGACGGAGTGCTGCCTGCTCCAAGTCTGGGTCGCTGCCGGGGACCCGGATCACCGGCTCCCCGCGGGTAAGCTGCTCGACATCCTCCGGTTGGCCGACGACCTGCTCCCGACCGCCGATCTCCCCGTGGAGATCGAGTACGAAGGCTGCGTGCTCTCGCAGTATGCGGTCGCTGCGGGCGAGGCCACGCCGGGGCGGATTTGCCTCCGGCTTGAGGACAAACACACGGACTGCCTGGCCAAGGAGGCCTGCGGGCTGACGCCCGCCGGCGCTTGCGGGCCCGGCTGCTGCTGAGGGGGATGGACCTGGTCGCGATCTACGAGTGTCTCTGCGACCGCACGCGCCTGCGGTTAGTCCATCTTTTGCTGCAGGGGCCGCTTTGCGTCTGTCACTTTCAGGAGGTGTTGGGCGCGGATCAGGTCAAGGTGTCCAAACATCTCGCCTACCTGCGCCGCCATCGCCTGGTGGTGGCCGCCCGGGCCGGCAGCCGGCGGGTCTACCGCCTCCCGGATCCGGCTCCCGCCCCCTTGGCCGCAAACTTCGCCTGCGTCCGAGCCTGCGCCGCGGACGATCCGCTCCTCCGCGCTGACGCCCGTCGCCTCCGTGCCCTGCGCGTCCGCTTGGATCCGGTAACCTTTGCCTGCGTCGCGCCCGGGTCGCGCCGCCATGCCCGACTTTCCCGATGAGTACCCCGGCCCCCGCCCGGCTCGATTTCTTCGAGCGCCACCTTACGCTCTGGGTGCTTGCCTGCATGGCGGCCGGTCTCGCGCTCGGCCGGCTGTTACCGGAGCTCACCGCCCAACTCTCCGCGCTGGAGTTTGGCCGTGGTTCCCACGTCAACGCGCCCATCGCGATCCTGATCTGGCTGATGGTGGGGCCAATGATGCTGCGGATCGACTTCTCCGCCCTCGCCGGGGTCTGGCGTCGTCCCGCGGGCATCGGCATCACCCTGTTCGTCAACTGGCTCGTCAAGCCCTTCAGCATGGCACTGCTCGCGTGGCTCTGCCTCCGGGTGATCGCGGCCGATGGGTTGGGTTGGATTTCCGTCGCGTCCGCCCGGGATTACACCGCGGGACTGATCATCCTCGCGGCCGCCCCCTGCACCGCGATGGTGTTTGTCTGGAGTCAACTGACCGACGGCGACCCTGCCTACACGCTCGCCCAGGTCGCGCTCAATGACCTGATCATGGTCTTTGCCTTCGCGCCGCTCGTCGCGCTGCTGGTCGGCGTCAGCGGGGTGGCGGTGCCGGGTGCGGTCCTGCTGACCTCGGTGGTGGTCTTCATCGTGGTGCCGCTGGCGGCGGGGGCGTTCGGACGCCTGCTGCTGGTACGATGGCGGGGGACCGAGTGGCTGTCCCGCAGTTTCCTACCGGCCTGCCGGCCGGTGACGCTCGCCGCCCTGCTGGCCACGCTGGTGCTGATCTTTGCGTTCCAGGCTGACAACCTGCTCGAAAACTGGACGGCTGTACTGCTGATCGCCGTGCCGATCTTGATCCAGGTCTACCTCAACTCGGGACTAGCCTACTTGCTCATGCGGCGTTTTCGGGTGCCCCACGCAGTCGCCGCCCCCGGGGCACTGATTGGGGCGAGCAATTTCTTCGAACTCGCGGTTGCGGTCGCGATCACCCTGTTCGGTCCCGCTTCGGGCGCGGCTCTGGCGACAATCGTCGGCGTGCTGGTCGAGGTTCCCGTGATGCTCTCGGTTTGCCGCGCCTGCGTCGCCAGCCGTGGCTGGTACGCGCGTGGCGCCACCCCAATTTCCTCCCCGTGAAGCCTGCAGTCCTCATCCTCTGCACCGGAAATTCCTGCCGTAGCCATCTCGCCGAGGCGGTTCTACGCGCTGCCGCTGGCGACCTGGTGGAGGTCCATAGCGCCGGCTCGCGTCCCGCCGGCTACGTCCATCCCCTCGCAGTGCGGGTGCTCGCCGAGATCGGCCTCGATGCCTCTGGCCACCGGTCGAAGCACCTGAACGAGTTCCTGCACCGCCCGATCCACACCGTGATCACCGTTTGCGGCCGCGCCGACCAGGTCTGCCCGGTCTTTCCGGGGCAGGTGCGGCGATATCACTGGGGCTTCGATGATCCGGCCGAGGCCCTTGGTACCGAGGAAGAGATTCTCCCTGTCTTCCGCCGGGTGCGGGACGAGATCCGGCGGGTATTTGGCGCTTACGCCGCTGGCCTCCACGACGCCCGGTCTGGCGGTGTCCCGGGAGCGGAGGCTGGACTAAGTCCCGAGGTTAACGCGATCGATCGTCCTCAGAACCACTGAAACTTTTCCGGCACATAAACGGTATCAAAGGCCTGTAGCCGGAATTGTTCGGTCGCCTTGCCGTCCATCACGGCCTTGAGGTTGATTTTGTACGTCTTGCTCACGCCGTCGACGTTACGGATGATGCTGATCTCCTTCATATTCGCCCGCTGAAGGTCGAACCCGCCGGCCTCCATCACGGCCTCGAAAGCGGTCACGGCCCGTTCCAGCTGCAGTTTGCCGGGCTTCAACACAGCACCGGTGACGAAAACGGAGAAGGTTGAGGTAACGACGGACACCTTAACATCCTTAGTCACAAGGTGAGGCGCATAGAGTTTAACGAGCTCCTTCTCGAAGTCCGCCGGCGTAAGGCCGGCCGCCTTCACCTCGCCGATGATCTCCAGGTTGATGCGACCGTCGCGGCGAACGGCTTGAGAGTTGTCGAGGTTGGGCGAGCCCGGGAACGAGATTTTCACGACATCCCCCGGCGTGAGCACGAGCGGATCCAGATCGTCGTTAGCCCGGGCCTTCGGTGCAGCAGGTCCGGCGCAGCCGACGAGGAGCGTCAGCGCAAGGGTGGCGCAAGCCAGGGCGAGGCGAGGGAGAGGAAAGTTCATGGCGGAAAAGGCCGGCGGTCAGAAAAGTACGGGTGGACGGTGAGTGCGTAGCTGCGAGGTGCAACGTGTTGCAACGATCTTTCAATACGGCGATTGCTTACCTCCAGGCGCGAACCGAGTCTGGGGTCGAATCGTGGTCGAGGCTCGACCCGCGCGCCGGACCGCGGACAGAGTGGGGGATGTGGGTTCTAATGCCACGCGCGCGACGCTTCAGGCAGGCTTGGGTGGCGGTCGTGCTCATGTTCACGCGCCTTTCCGCGCAGGAGACGATCGTGACCGCGCGCGCCGGAGCAACCGTGACCCTGACCGCTGCCGCTGACGGGGCCGCGCCGCTGAGTTACGAGTGGACTCTTGCAGGCCAGCCCCTGTCGGGGGCGACGGATGCTTCGCTGGTTTTGGCGCGCCTCAATCCCCGCCAAGCTGGCCGCTATGGCGTGCGCGTCTTTAACTCTTTGGGCAGCGCGATGGCACTGCCGGTAGCCGTTGCGATCGACGCCTCGTCGCTGTTCCCGTTGGTGGCGTTGCCGGAGCGGGTAGTGGCGGGCGGAACGCTCGCCCTGAGTGCCTCTTCGCCTGCCCTGGCGGACGCTCGGTGGCAGTGGCTGCGGGATGGACAGCCTATTGCCGGCGCCACCAACTCGTTCCTGGTCGTGCGAACCGCCGCGGCGGCCAGTTATCAGCTGCGCGTCACTGCCGGAGGCCGCGAGGAGTTTTCCGCCGAGGTCACGCCGCAGGCCGGTTCTGTTCCCCGCGGATTGGCGAACTTGTCGACCCGCGGCTTGGTTTCGCCAGAAGCCGCTTTGATTAGCGGGGTGGTGATCCCGCCGGAGTGGTCCCGAACGCTGCTGATCCGCGCGGTGGGCCCAGGTCTCGCCGCCTTCGGGGTCTCAAGTCCTTTGGGGCGACCAACCTTGCGCCTGCGCGATGCCACGGGTCGGCTGCTCGCCACGGAAGCCAATTCGAGTGGTGCGATGCAGTCCGTTCTGGCGGCCGCGGCCGCGGCGGTAGGTGCCTTTCCGCTGGTGGCTGCGGCCGATGTGGCACTGCTGCTCACGCTGCCGCCCGGGGCCTACACTCTAGAAGTCGCGGCGCTCGGCGGCTCCCGCGGCGAGGTGTTGCTGGAGGTTTACGATGTCCCCTGAGACCGCTCGCACCCGCTGTGAGAAATCCGTAAACTTCGGCGCGGTCAGCTTTTAGAATTTCCCTCGGGTCACGTTTATCATCGACTCCTCACCGTTTCCTTTGAACCCCTCGTCGATGCTTCGCCAGTTTTCATCGGTCGCCCTGATCCTGGTCGGCTTGGCGGCGGAGCTGCGTGCGCAAGAGGCCCTGGTCGTCGCGCCCGGGCGGAGCGTCACGCTCACCGCCGAGGCGCTGGGCACTCCGCCTTTGACTTACCAGTGGTTCAAGAACGGCTCCTCGCTGGCCGGGGCGACCGCGGTCAGTTACCAAATCCCAATGGCCGTCGCGGCCGATTCGGGGCAGTTCACGGTACAAGTGAGTAACGCCCGCGGAAGTACCTTGTCGCCGGCTGCCAGTATTTTCGTTGGCACCGTGCCGAAGATCACGACGCAGCCTGCCAACCAGACGGTCGCTCTCAACGGTTCCGTCTCTTTCAGTGTAGTCGCGACCGGAGACCCGACCCTAAACTACCGCTGGCGGCGCGATGGGGTGCTCCTCAGCGGTGCCACCCGAGCCTCCCTCAACCTCTCCGGTGTCACGGGCCTCGACGAGGGCAGTTACACAGTAGACGTTTCCAACGGGGCCCTCGTCCCAGCCCAGACGATCGTGAGCAATGCCGCGGTACTCACCGTGCAGCGCCTCGCTCAGACGATCAGCTTCGGCGCGCTGTCCGCGCGCACAAATCAATCCCCGCCCTTCACGGTAGCGGCCACTGCCTCGAGCGGGCTACCGGTAGTCTTTAGCGTGGCCAGTGGGCCGGCGACCGTTTCCGGGTCGACGGTGACCCTGACCGGAGCTGGCACGGTCACGCTACGAGCCAGTCAGACGGGTAATCATCAATATGCCGCCGCGACCCCCGTCGACCAGTCCTTCGTCGTCTCTATCGTCCGGGCGGCCCAGGCCATTGCTTTTGCCCCACTGCCGGCCAAGACCTCCGCGGATGCTCCCTTCGCGCTGAACGCCACGGCTTCCTCGGGTTTAGCGGTGAGCTACACGAGTGGTAATCCGGCGGTGGCTACGGTGAGCGGCAACACGGTGACCCTGGTCGGCGAGGGCTCGACGGTGATTACGGCGCGGCAGGCCGGGGATGCCAATTTCCTGGCGGCGCCGGAGGTGACCCAGACCCTCGTGGTCGCGCGGAGCCTGCGCGCGCAGTCGATCGCCTTTGAACTCCCATCATTCGGTCAAGTCGGCATCGTGCCGGCCGGGGCCGCGGTGACCCTGAGCGTTTCCGCCGAGGGCGGCGGCCCGTTTACCTACGAATGGCGCAGGAACGGCACGGTGGTTCCTGGGGCTACTACGGCGACGCTGGCGCTCACGAATTTCTCCGCCGCGGCTGCCGGTGCCTACACCGCGCGGGTGAGTAATTCCCGTGGCTCGGCGGATTCGGATGTGGCCAAGCTGGTGGTCGGTAGTCCCCGGGGCTTGATGCCGCTGATGGTCAAGTCTGTTGGCGATGCGCCTTTCGCTTTAGACGCCACCGCGTCCTCCGGACTGGCGGTCTCCTTCACCAGCTCCAACCCCGCGGTCGCGACCGTCGCCGGACGCATCGTGACGATCGTCGGGGAAGGGGTGACCAACTTGATCGCCAGCCAGGCGGGCAACCTCGATTACCAGCCAGCGATGAGCGTCGCGCGCGAACTGCGCGTCGGCAAGCGGCTGCCGCAAACCCTCCAGTTCGCCGGCCCCGCGGATCAGGCCTTCTCGACCGCGCCCCTGACGCTGACCGCCAGTGCGTCTTCCGGTCTACCGGTGACTTTCACCGTCGTCTCGGGCCCGGCGACCGTCGACGGCGCTACGCTGACCTTGACCGACGCCGGTCTAGTGACCTTGCGGGCGACCCAAATCGGGAATACCGACTTCATCGCGGCGCCGCCGGTGGAGCGTTCGTTCAATGTAACGGCTACATCGACAAGTTTCTCGGCCTGGCAGGCTGCCCGCTTCTCGGCCGAAGAACGAGCCAGCCCCGCCCGGAGCGGACCGAACGCAGTTTACGGTCTCGATGATCTGCCGAACCTGGTGAAATACGCGCTCGGCTTGCCGCCCAAGGTG
>JBEDEF010000353.1:0-5500 GCA_041175845.1 Verrucomicrobiota bacterium | reverse complement strand
CAGTCCGGTCCACACCCAACGCCCTTTGAGCCTTTTGTGGCCATCCTCCGGGCAGATCTTCCGAAACAGGTTGGCCGCAAAAGGCGCAAAGGAGTGAATCCGCGGTCGAGGCCGTGCGTGGCGTCCATAGACGCCGCGGGGCTCAGGCACGGGAGCCACCGAGGCGGGGGCTCGAACCGAGGTGCTTCCGCCGCGCGAGCGTGAAGACCTAGCGGCCGTGGTCTCGAGTCCTCCCTTCCGAGCGCTCGCCCTAAAACCTCCGCGGCGTCTATGGACGCCACCACCAGTCCGGTCCACACCCAACGCCCTTTGAGCCTTTTGTGGCCATCCTCCGGTCAACCCGCCGGAAAGAGGGCGGCCGCAGGAGTCGCAATCGTTGCCACTCGCTCGGAAGAGCCCAAGGCCGATCGCCCGATTTGATTCGTCAGCCCAAGGGCAGCGTCGTCCGTTGCAATGGCCACCCCATCAACGACGCGAGACGGAGCGCCTCGTGGCGACTCCCCGATTGAGTGAACGAGCCCGGCTCAGAAATTCAGCCGGCGGGCCCGCGCGACGACGGGCCAGCTCTCCGCGACGCGGCCCCCGCGCGCCACCAGCACGCGGTCGTGGAGCGCCACCGTGGGACAAATGTGCCACGGAATGCCGTGCAGCACCGCGCCCACCGGAAAGTCCCCCGCCCGCGCCGTCTCCACCACCAGGTGCTCCTCGCTGTGGGTGACTGCCCGCGCGTCCGGCAGCTCCGGAAAGATCACCCGCGGATGCGGCATCTCGCTCGCCACCGCCTTGTGCCCGAGATCGAGGCACAGCCGCCCCACCCCGGGCCGGCTGATCACGCGCGTCAACAACACCGCCGCCGGCAGAAAATCGAGGTCCGGCAGCCCCGCCCCGTAGCCAGCGTCCCAGAGCACGCAGGTCCCCGGGCTCAATTCGACGTCGGAACGCCGCGCGTGGACCGGAAACGTGGGCGTCCCGCCCCAGACCACCCGCGGCACGGCCAAGCCCCGGCCGAGCAGTTCGGTCCGCAGGGCCTCGACCCGCGCGACGGCCGGGGCCGCCGCCGCCACGCGCTCCTCCAGGGAACGCTGCCGGTGGTGGCCGTCGTAGGCGTGAAGGCCGCCGGGCCGCAATCCCGGCGCGGCCGCGATCGCCGCGTAGAGTTCCACCGCGGCGGGACCAGGGGCGATGCCCGTGCGCGCCATCCCGACGTCGAGATCCACCAAAACCTCGAGTGAAACGCGCGCTCCGGCCACCGCCGCCGCGAGACCGGCGAGCGCGGCGGCATCATCGACCACGGTCGAGAAGCGGACCGCCGGGAAGGCGCGGGCGAGTTCCACCAACCGGGCCGCGTTGGGGCCGACGGGCTGGGCCGCGAGGGTAACCTCCACGGCCCCGGCGCCGGCGGCCATTTCGGCCTCGGCGATGGTGGCGCACTTGCAGCGCGTGATCCCCAGCCGCGCCTGCAGGGCGACCAGCGCCGGCAGCTTGTGCGTCTTGACGTGCGGACGCAGGCGGGCCGGATCCCCGGCGCGCGCGATCATCCGCCGGAGGTTCTCCTCGATCCGTTCCGGGAACAGCACCAGCGCGGGCGTCGCCAGCGTGGGCTCGTCAGCCAGCCGGAGCCAGGTCGTGTCCGCGCTCATCGCAGCTCGAAGATGGCTTCCACCTCGACCGCGATATTCCCGGGCAGCGGCCCCATGCCGACGGCGCTCCGCGCCCCGATCCCATCCTCGGGCCCGAAGACCTCCGCGAAAAGCTCGCTGCAGCCGTTGATGACCTGCGGATGGTCCAGGAACGCCGGTCCGGAATTCACCATCCCGAGCACCTTCACCAACCGCGCCACCCGGGCGAGCGAGCCGAGCTCGGCCCGGAGGGTCGCCAAAATCGCCAGTCCGCACTGCCGCGCCGCGTTTCGTCCCTGCGCGAGGTCGAGGTCGATGCCCACCCGACCGCGGATCAGCGAACCGTCCGTCTGGACCGGCCCGTGGCCGGAAACGTAGGCGAGGCCCTGCGCGACCACGAGCGGGCGGTAGACGGCCACCGGCCGCGGCGCGGGTGGGAGGACGAGCCCAAGGCGGGCGAGGTTGGCTTCCGGGGTCATTAGGGAATGGGCGCCCCGGACGACCAGGTCCGCGGGACGCGAGCGGTTGTGGGACTCCGGCGCCGCCCGCGCAAGCCGCGGCTGGGCCGGCTTTGCCGTTGCCTCGGCCCCGCTCCACTCGTGCATTCGGGACGTGCGCCCCCCTTCGCTGTCCCCTGCCCTGCGCCGGCTCGCCGTCGTGCTCGCGACCACCGCCAGCCTCGCCGCCGCGGAAACCGCCTCCTTCGCGGTGGGCGGCCAGACCCTCACGGTGCCGGCCGGCTTCACCGTGGAACGCGTCGCCGGGCCGCCGGTCGTCAACCGGCCGATCTCCCTCGCCTTCGACCCGGCGGGCGCGCTGTACGCGACGGACTCCTCGGGCCTGAGCGAGCGCGCCCAGAAGCAGCTGGAGGAAAAGCCGCACCGGATCGTCCGGCTCGTGGACGCCGACGGCGACGGCCGGTTCGAGGGCGCCACCGTGTTTGCGGACCGCGTGATGTTCCCCCAGGGAGCGCTCTTCCACGAGGGTTCCCTGTACGTGGCCGCGCCGCCGCACATCTGGAAGTTCACCGACGCCGACGGCGACGGCGTGGCCGAGCGCCGCGAGGTCTGGTGGGACGGCGGCACGCTGACCGGCTGCGCCAACGACGTGCACGGCCCCTACTTCGGGCCCGACGGCTGGTTTTACTGGACCAAGGGCGCGTTCGCGGAACAGCGCCACACGCTCGGTGACGGCCGCCCGTTCGTGACCCGCGCCGCGCACATCTTCCGCGCGCGACCCGACGGCCGCGGCTTCGAGCCCGTGATGACCGGAGGGATGGACAACCCGGTGGGAGTCACCTTCGGCCCCGGCGGCGAACGTTTTCTTTCGGGCACTTTCTTCCAATTGCCCGCGGCGGGAAAGCGCGACGGCCTCATCCACGCCCTGTACGGCGGCGTCTACGGCAAGGAGAACGCCGCCTCCGCCGGGCATCCGCGCACGGGCGAACTGCTGCCCATTATGACCCACATGGGCGCCGCCGCCCCCTGCGGCTCGGCGACCCTGCGGGGCAACGCCCTGGGCGCCGGCTTCGACGGAAACCTGCTCGTCTGCTACTTCAACCTCCGCAAGGTCGTCCGCCACGAGCTCATCCCGGACGGCGCCACCTTCCGGACGCGCGAGACGGACTTCCTGACCTCGGACCAGCCCGACTTCCGCCCGACCGACGTGCTGGAGGACGCCGACGGCAGCGTGCTCGTCGTCGACACCGGCGGCTGGTACAAGATCTGTTGCCCCACCTCGCAATTGGCCAAGCCCGACGTGCTGGGCGGGATCTACCGCATCCGCCGCACGGGCGCGACCCCGGCCGCCGATCCCCGCGGACGCCAAATTCCCTGGGCGCGGCTCGATACCGCCGGGCTCACCCGCCTGCTGGGCGACGCGCGACCTGACGTCGTGGAACAGGCGCAAGCGCGGCTGGGGCGTCTGGGTGACGCGGCCGTGCCCACCCTGCGCGCCGTGGCCACGGGGGAACGTGAGGTGCGGTTCCGGATCAACGCCCTGTGGGCCCTCGCCCGCATCGAGGGTGACGCCGCGCGGGCGGCGACGCGGGAAAACCTGCGCGACCCCGAGGCCGGCGTCCTGCGCGTCGCCCTGCACGGTGTGAGCTTGTGGCGGGACGCCGCGGCGTTCACGGAGGTTCTGCCCCTGCTGCAGCATCCGGACGCGGCGGTGGTGCGCGCCGCCGCTGAGGCCCTCGGGCGGACCGGTCGGAGTGAAGCGGTGGCGCCGCTGCTCGCAGCGGCCGGAAAGCTGCCCGCGGGTCCGGCGGCTGCGGCCGGTTCACCCGCGGAAGCCGCCGCTCGCACTCTCGACCACACCCTCATCCACGCGCTGATCGAGCTTGGCCATGCGGGTCCCTTGCTCTCCTTCCTGCAGACGAAGGCTCCCCCGCCGGCGTTGCGCGCGGCGCTGGTCGCGGCGGACCAGTTGGCCGGCAGCCCGCTGCAGCCCGGCGACGTGCTACCGTGGCTTCGGTCCGGGACCGCGCCGCTGCCGCAAACCGCGGGCTGGATCATCGCCCAACGCCCCGCCTGGGGGGATACGCTCGGGACATTTTTCCGCGAGCGGCTGCAGACCCCACCGGGCGACGCGCCGGAACGGGCCGCGCTGCACGCCCAGTTGCTCTCGCTCTCCACTTCCGCGGGAGTGCAACAGGCCGTGGCGAGCGCGTTGGTCGACGCGCCTCCCGCCGGCCGCGCCCTCGCGGCGGAAATCCTTGCCCGCGCCTCGCTCCGGGAAGCACCGGCGCTCTGGCTGCAGGCGCTCGCTCGCCGTATTCCCGCGGCGACCGACGCCGAATTATCCGCGCTCGTGTCGGCGGCGCGGGCACAGCGTCTGCCGAAGGGGGGCCACGCGGACTTGATTGGCGCGCTCAGCCGCGTCGGCGCCGATGCGCGCATCGCGGCCCCGGTGCGGCTGGAAGCGCTCGCCGCCGCGGCCGCGCACGCGGGAACACCTGAGGCGCCAATCCTGGATTTCCTGCTCGCACAACTCGCCGCGAACCAGCCGCTCGCAGTGCGGCAGACCGCCGCGGAGACCCTGGCGCGCGCCCGCCTCACGCCGCAGCAACAGCTCCAACTGGCGGACGCCCTCGCCACGGCGGGCGCAATGGAGATTCCCCGCCTGCTCCCCGCCTTCGAGCGCGCGCCCGGGAACGATCTCGGCCGCCGGCTGCTCGCCGGCCTGGCCGCCTCGCCCGCCCGCGCCAGCCTCCGGCCCGGGCAGCTGCGGCCCGTCCTCGCTAAGTATCCGCCGGAAATCCGACGCGAGGCCGACGCTTTGCTCGCCACCTTAGAGACCGACGCGGCGCGCCAGAACGCCCGGGTCGAAGCCGTCGCCGCAGGCCTGGCACAGGGCGATCTCCGGCGGGGCCAGACCCTCTTCAACAGCCCGCGCACCGCCTGTGTGCTTTGCCACAAAATCGGTTACGGTGGCGGCTTGCTGGGCCCCGACCTCACCGCGATCGGCAAGATCCGCAGCGAGCGCGAACTCCTGGAGGCCGTGATGTACCCCAGCGCGGCCATCGTGCGGGGCTACGAGACCGTCGTGGCCACCACCCGCGCCGGCGAAAGCCACTCGGGCATCCTCAAGCTCGAGTCCGCCGACGAGCTGGTCCTCGCCACTGGACCCGACAGCGAGGTGCGCCTGGCCCGCGCGCAGGTGACCGACCTCCAACCGGGCGCCGTGTCGGCGATGCCCCCGGGCATGGACGTGGTCCTGTCGCCGCAGGAGCTGGCCGACCTCGTGGCCTTCCTCAAGAGCCGGCTCTAGGCCGCCCGAGCTCGTGGCGCAGCGCCGCCTCGAGCCCCGGTTGCCCGAAACGGAAGCCCGTCGCCGCCAGGCCGCGAGGAATCGCCCGGGTGCTCGCGAGCAAGGTCTCT
>JBEDEF010000352.1:0-4029 GCA_041175845.1 Verrucomicrobiota bacterium | reverse complement strand
CCTCACGGATCCCGCCAAACCCCGCGGCAGTATCCGACCGGTCCGCGTCACCGGCCACATCCACAGCCTGAAGTGGTCCCGCCCCGAGCACGCGCGCCAGCTGCGCGAGCGGATGGGCCCGGCGGTCGACTACACGCGGCGGCCGTCGGAGGATTTCGCCCGCGCCACGATTGAGTACGCCGACGAGTCCGGCCGCCCGCTGATTGCGGAGGTGACGACCTCCTGGGGCTTCGTCGGCCCGGGCCTGCGGTTGAGCACGGAGCTGCTCGGGCCCGAATATTCCTTCGCCTACAATTCGCTGCAGGCCGGCGCCCAGCTGTTCCTCAGCCGCCAGGTCACCGGCGCCGCGGGCGAAGACCTCTTGGAGAAACAGAATGCCGAGCAGGGCTCGATGCCGCTGCTGGGCAACGAGGCCGCTGAATACGGCTACGAAAACGAGAACCGCCACTTCACCGAATGCTTCCGCGCCGGCCGCCAGCCGGAACTCGGCTTCGAAGCCGGCGTCGAGGTAGTCGAGCTGCTGATGACCGCCTACCTTAGTGCTGAACAGGGCCGCACCCTCTCGTTCCCCCCGGAGGGAATCGAACGCTTCGTGCCTAGTGTCGCGCAGGGCACCTGGCGGCCCTGAAACCCGCGCTTCGTTCCACCCCGCCCCAATGCTACCTCGCACGATCCTCGCCCTTCTCCTCGCCGCCGCCGCCACCGCCGTGGCCGCCGAACGCATCGAGCTCGTCGCCGGCGGCACCCGCGACGAACCCGGCCTCCCCGCGACCGAGACCCGCCTCCGCGAACCCTTCGGGGTCGAGTTCGACGCTTCCGGCGCGCTGTACATTGTCGAGATGGGCGCGGGCAACCGGCTCCTCCGCCGCGACGCCGCGGGCCGCCTCGAGGTCGTGGCCGGTCAACTCACTCCGGGGGACGGCGGCGACGGCGGCCCTGCGCTCGCGGCGCGGTTCAACGGGCCCCACAACCTCGCGATCCTCCCCGACGGCCGGGTCTTGCTGGCCGACACCTGGAACGGCCGCGTGCGCCGCTTCGATCCCGCCCGGGGCACAGTCGACACCCTGCCCGGCTACGGCGTACCCGCCGCCCGCGCGCGCGGCAACGGACCCTACTGCATCACCCTCGATTTCACCGGCCACCGCCTGCTCATCGCCGACCTCCGCCAAGTGCTCGAACTGGACCTCGCCACGGGCCGCGCCAGGCCGGTCGCCGGCAACGGGGATAAGGGCGTGCCCGCCGACGGTGCGGTCGCGACGGAAGCCCCCCTGACGGACCCTCGCGCCGCGGCCTATGACCGGCAGGGCAACCTCTACGTGCTCGAACGCAACGGCCACGCCCTCCGCGTCGTGGACCGCGCGGGGCGCATCCGGACCGTGGTGAACACGGCGGGCCGCAAGGGCGCGGACGGCATCGACGGGGAAGCGCGTGCCGCGGCCCTCAACGGCCCGAAACACCTGTGCATCGACCGCGACAATTCCGTCCTGATCGCGGACGCGGAGAACCACCGCATCGTCCGATACGTGCCTGCCACCGGGCGCCTAGAGCGCATCGCGGGCACGGGTCGCGCGGGCGCGGCGGGCGTCGGTGGTCCCCCGCTCGCGTGCGAGCTCAACCGGCCGCACGGCGTCACCGTGCACGCCGACGGCTCCCTTTACCTCACGGATAGCTACAACCACCGAATCCTGCGGGTGACCCGGAGCGGCCGCTAAGCACGGGGCGGCTCAGTCCGGGATCGAGGGACCAGCAGAGGAGAGCGGAACCCAACGCGGGCGGCGGGGCTCCGCGAAGCGGCGAGCACGGCATCCGCCCGCCCGCCGGGGAGATCCTCTTGCGGCGGGATCGCGGCTTCAGCCGCGCAGGAAAGCCTGCGCGAACTCCACCAGGCGACGGGCGCATTCCTGTTCGCCGGCGAGGTCAGTACGCAGTTCCAGTTCCGGGTTCTCCGGCGGCTCGTAGGGAGCGCTGATCCCGGTAAACTCGGGAATGCTTCCGGCCCGCGCCCGGCGGTAGAGGCCCTTAGAATCGCGTTGCTCGCAGACGGCGAGCGGGGCGTGGACAAAGACCTCGGCGCAGGGCACCTGCCGACGCGTCAGGATCTCGCGGGCGAGGCGGCGGTCGGCCCGGAGCGGCGAGATCAGGGCGACGACCGCAACCACGCCGGCGGCGGCGAACATCCCGGCCACCTCGGCCGCGCGCCGCACGTTCTCCGCCCGATCCGCCGAACCGAACCCCAGATCCCGGCTGAGCCCGCGGCGCAGTTCATCCCCATCGATGATGGACGCCGTCCGCCCGCGAGCGAGAAGCGCCGCGTGGAGATGCGCAGCCAGGGTTGACTTGCCGGCCCCGGAAAGCCCCGTGAGCCAGATCACGCCGCCCGGAGCCGGGGAGTGCGGTAGTCCATTCATGATCCTCCAGCCAACCCGTCGTCGGGCCCATGGCGCAAGCCGCAAGCACCGGGTGGAAACCCTCCCCGACCGGGTTACTCCGCGGTCGGTACCGGTGCCGTCGGCACGCCCGCGTAGCTGACGCCGGGCCGCAGCCGCTCGTCCTTCATCACCACGCTATTTGCGGCGACGTGCGCCCCAGCCCCGATCTCGGAACCATAGAGCAGCATCGCATTCCGCCCGAGGGTCGCCCCGGCGGCGATGCGGACGTAGTCCATCTTCAGCACCCGATCCTCAAAGGTGTGCGCCTGGAACAGGCCGTCGACGGCGGCGCCGTCCCCGATCTCCAGCAGGTCGGGATCCGGCAGATCGTCGCCAAATCCACCCCCGAGGAGCGTGCTGCGGCCGATCCGGGCTCCGGCAGCGCGCAGTAGGTGCGCGAGCCAGGGCGTTCCGTCGAGCCAGCCCGCCAGTTCGGCGGCGAGGACGTTCCAGGCGACGCAGTGAAAATCCCAGCGGCTCGCCCACGCGGACCACAGCGGGTGGGCGCCCGGGCGCACTCGGCCCAGCAGCAGCCACTTGAGGCAGACCGCGAGCGTGGCAGGCGCCACGAGCAGGAGGAGGGCGTTGACCAAAGGCAGCAGCACGGCCACGGCGAGCAACGGAGGAGCGACCGCAACCACGTACGTCACGAGGGGCAGCCAGAGCGCAAGGAGCAGGGCCGCGACCCCGGGCAGCGAAAAGCGGAGCAATTCCCAGCCGACGCGGATCAACCGGCGTCCGGCGCTCGGCCGGTGGGTCAAGCGGGGATCGAACCGTGTCTCCACCCGCCGCGGCAAGGCGAAGGGCGGATGGCCGAACCAAGACGAGCCCGCGGGGATCGTCGCTGATCCCACCGTCCCCACTCCGAGCAAAATACCGTCGGGCAGGCGCACCCCGGCGGGGATCACGGCCCCGTTGCCCACAAAGCAGTCCGCCCCGAGGCCGGCGGGGGCGAGCGTGAGCGTGCCGCGGTGGAGCCGTGGTCCGCCGAGGTAGATGCCGTCGGCGCAGAAGGTGCGGTCGCCGATCGTCGTCAGCTCGGGTACGCAGTCGATCAGCGTGCTGACCTCGCACCCGGCGCCCACCTTCACCCCGGCCAGTCGGAGCCAACGGGTCCAGAGCAGCGTGCCGTAGAGCCAGCGGCTCGCGCTGTCGACCACCCCGACCTTCAGCGACACCCGGATCGCCGCGCCGCTCCAGCAACTGTGCACGCCGGGACGCAGCGGGCCAAGCAGGCGGCAGGCGAGCGCCCCGGCGAGCAGCCAGAGGGGCACGGCGAGGAGGGTCAGGCCGGCGGCCGCGGCCACGAGGCCGGGGGAAAACTCCGGGGCCGCCAGCCAGTCGCCGAGCACGACCGAATCCACGCCGGCGGCCGTGGCCGCCGCGAGGGCCGCCAATTCGGCGGGCACCCAGAGCACCGCCGTGAGCGTGAGTCTCGCCACCACCAACCCGACGCCGTGGAGCCACGGATGGAGCGCGTCGGCGAAAAGCTCCGGAGCGGGCGGGGCCTCCCCAGCCGGGCGGGCGGGCACGCCATCCCAGCGTTCGCCGGCCGGCACTTCGGCGCCCGGCTCCAGGGCCGACCGCGCGGTCAGGTAAG
>JBEDEF010000351.1:0-4331 GCA_041175845.1 Verrucomicrobiota bacterium | reverse complement strand
ATGCCGGCTTCGACTGGCGCGCGCTCTCCGCGCTGGGCCGCGTCGAGGCGGAGGACACCCGCAACCTCGGCCTCAGCCGGTCCTATGCGAGCCTCAAGGTCGGCTTCGGCGGGCACCTGTTCGAGCAGTTCGAACTCAACCGGTCCTACGTCGACACCGATGTGTTCGTCTCCCTCTGCAAGCTGAAGACCCACATCACCACGGGCATCACGCTCACGATGAAGAACCTCTTCGGCATCACCCCCAATGCTCTCTACGGCGACGACGCCCCGTCCGAGGACGGCGTGCGTGGGCGCGGGCGACTGCACAACCTCAAGGGCTGGGACGGGCAAAACCAGGCCGTCTTCGATCCCCCAGGCAGCAAGCGCGACTTCTTCGAGCCAAAGGACGCCGGCTATCGCATCCCGCGGATCGTGACCGACGTCTGCGCCGCGCGTCCGATCCATCTCGGCATCATCGACGGCATCACGACCCTCAACTGGTCCGAGGGCCCGTGGGTAAAGGGACGCGAGCAGAAGATGGCGCGCCCCGGGGTGATCATCGCGGGCCTTGATCCGGTGGCGACCGACACCGTCGGGACGGCGGTGATGGGCTTCGAGAATGTGCGGGCGGAACGGGGCACGATCCCGTTCAAGCCGGGCGACAACCACCTCGTGATGGCGGAGCGGGCCGGCCTCGGCACCGCGGACCTCGCGCGGATCGACGTCGCCGGCGAGCCGATCGCGAAGGTGCGCAGCCGCGAGTTTCCGGCCTAGCCCGTCTGCCCGCCGTCGCGGCGGTCCCGCCAGCGCCACCAGCCGGCGAGCACGCTGCCGATCACCGAGTGGAAGACGCTCGAGATGGCGCACGGCACCGCCGTGAGCGGGTCGGCGAAGTGCTTCCGCGCGAGGACCACCCCGAGGCCGGAGTTCTGCATCCCGACCTCAATCGAGATTGTTCGCACCGTCGCGCGGTCGAAGCCGAGCACCCGCGCGAAGACGTAGCCGAGGGCGAAGCCGCCGGCATGGAGCGTGAAGACGGCGGCCAGCAGCGGGCCGGCCGCCCGTCGGATCGCCGCGGCGCTGCCGCCGATCACGCTCGCGCAGATCAGCGCGATCACCACGACCGACAACAGGGGCAGCACGGACTGGGCGCGGGCCACCGCCCGTGGCGCCCGCCGGTTCAGCCACACCCCGAGTACCACGGGTAGGACCACGACCTGGAAGGTGCTCAGGAACAGCCCCCACGCGTCCACCTGCACCAGCGTGCCGGCGAGCCAAGAAGTGAGCAGCGGAGTCATGAAGACCGCGGCGAAGGTGGAGCACATCGTCATCACCACCGAAAGGCAGATGTTGGCGCCCGCGAGGTAAGTCACAACGTTGGAGGCGGTGCCGCCCGGGCAGCAGGCGACGAGGATGAGCCCGACCGCGAAGGCGGGCTCGAGCCCGAAGGCGCGGCCGGCGGCCCAGCCGAGCAGGGGCATGATGGTGAATTGCCCAACGAAGCCGGCGGCGACCGCGGCGGGCATCCGCGCCACGCTCCGGAAATCCTCCGGCGTGAGGGTGAGCCCCATCCCGAGCATGATCACGGCGAGGCCCCAGACGATCCACGGACCGCTGAACCAGGTGAAGGCGCGCGGCTCGACCAGCGCGAGGCCGCTGCAGACGGCCACCCAGACGGGGAAAGCGTTGGTGAGGGTGTTGAGGAGGCGGGGCATCGCGCGGCACGCTGGGCCGTGGGCGCGGCGCTGGCGAGCCCGGACACGGGGCTCGCGCATTGACTTGCCCCGGGTGGCGCGGTTCAACCCCGGCGTGCCGCCGCACCTTCGCGGCCGGTACCGTCCTTTCCCCTCTGCCCCATGAAGAAGTACAACGTCGCGGTCGTCGGCTACGGCTGGGTCGCGACCGCCCACATCCCCGCGATCAATGCCACCCGGCAGGCACGCGTCACCGCCATCTGCTCGTCCCGGCCGCTCGACGCCGCGGCGCTCTCCGCCCAGCACGGCGGCTCCATTGCGACGTACTCCAGCTACGAGGAGATGCTCCAGCGGCGTGACATCCACGCAGTTTCGATCTGCAGCTACCCGCGGGACCACGCGGCCCATGCGATCGCCGCCGCCCGCGCCGGCAAACACATCATTCTAGAGAAGCCGATCAGCCTCACCCTCGAGGATGCGCGCGCGGTCGCCGCGGCGGTGAAGGCCGCCGGGGTGCGGGTCTGCGTCTGCTTCGAGTGCCGCTTCTCCAGCCAGTTCCTCGCCACCAAGGCCGTCCTCGATGCCGGCCTGCTCGGTCAGCTCCACTACGGCGAGGTCGACTACTACCACGGGATCGGCCCGTGGTACGGCCAGTTCCGCTGGAACGTCCGGCGCGACGGCGGCGGCACCAGCCTGCTCTCGGCCGGCTGCCACGCGATGGACGCGCTCCTCCTCTGTCTCGGCGGCGACGTCGAGAGCGTCACGAGCGTCGCCACGCGCTCCAGCAGCCCCACCTTCGCCCCCTACGAGTACCCGACCACGACGGTCACCCTCGTGCGCTTCCGGCACGGCGCCGTCGGCAAGGTCGCCTCGGTGATCGACTGCCTGCAGCCCTATTACTTCCACACGCACCTGGTGGGCAGCGAGGGGAGCCTCCTCGACCACCGGTTCCACTCCGCCAAACTCGCCACCGACAAGCATCGCTGGAGCGAGCTCTCGATGAAGCTGCTCGATTCGGGCGATGTCTCGGATCACCCCTACCAGACCCAGTTCCAGGCCTTCTTCGACGCCCTCGACGCCGGCCGGGAAATGCCCCTGACCTCGCTGGACGACGCGATGCGCTCGCACCTCGCCTGCCTGGCCGCCGACCGCTCGGCCGCCGAGAACCGGACCGTCGCGCTGGCCGAGCTGCATGGCTGAGCGGGCGGCCATCGCCATCGCGGCGCATCCGGACGACATCGAGTTTACGATGGCCGGGACCCTGCTGCGCCTGCGGGAGGCGGGTTGGCGGATCCATTGCCTGAATGTATCTTCGGGCGACTGCGGGAGCCTGGTGCACCGTCCCGCTGCGCTGCGCCGGATCCGCGCCGCGGAGGCCCGCCGCGCCGCCGCCGTCCTCGGGGCCGTCCACCATCCCAGCCTGACGGACGACATCCGGATCCTCTACGGGCTGCCGCTGCTGCGCCGCCTCGCGGCTGTCATCCGGGAGGTGCGGCCCGCGATCGTCCTCACGCATCCGCCGCAGGACTACATGGAGGACCATACGGAAACCTGCCGGCTCGCCGTGTCCGCCACCTTCGTCCGCGGGATCCCCAACTTCGCCTCGGTGCCGCGCCGCGCGGCCTGGGCGGGAGACGCCGTGGTCTACCACGCGATGCCCCACGGCCTGCACGATCCCCTGCGGCGCCGCGTGGTCGCGGGCGCCTGGGTCGACACGACCTCCGTCCACACCCGCAAGCTGGAGGCGCTTGCTTGCCATGAGAGCCAGCACGCGTGGCTGCAGGCCTCGCAGGGAATGAACTCCTACCTGCGCGAGATGGAGCGGATGAGCCTCGCCGTCGGCCGTCAGTCGGGCCGGTTCCGCCACGCCGAGGGCTGGCGGCGGCACAGCCACCCGGGCTTCAGCGGTACGGACACCGACCCGCTTCGCCTCGCCCTCGGCCCGCGCTGCCGGGTCAATGCCGCTTACGAGCGTGCGCTCCGGCGCGGCGCCCCCTGATCCTATGCCCCGCAAGCTCAGCACCATCGCCCCCGACTGGTGGGATTACACCACCCTCGACCCCGAGCTCATCGCCGAGGCGGCCCGCCTCACCCCGGCCCAGCTCGTCCGGCTCTCCCGCGACGGCTTCCGCGTCGTGCTCTACGACTCGCTGGAGGATTTCTACCTGGCCGAGGCGCTGGAATACATCACTGCCTGGCGCCAGGCCACGGCGGACAACCCGGTGGGCATCTGCGGCCCGATCGGCCCGACGGAGCAATTGCCGCTCGTCGCGCGGCTCGTGAACGAGCTCGGCGTCTCCCTGCGCCATGCCCACTTCTGGGGGATGGACGAGTGGTACGAGAACGGCCGCGAGGTGCCGGTGACGCACCCGTTGTCCTTTGAGCGGGCCGACCGCGAGCTGTGCTTCAACCGCATCCGCCGCGAGCTTGCGATGCCCGAGGCGAATCTGCACTTCCCGAAGGCCGACCTCGCGCCCTACCAGCACAGCTGGGATAGCGCCCGCTGCGCGGTGATGCAGGGCGGCCAGGGAGACATCAAGCACTGGGCCTTCAACGACCCCGTGCGCCGCCGCGGCCGGTACAAGGATGCGCCGCCGACGCCGGCCGAGTATCGTCGCCTCGCCACGCGGGTGGTCGAGCTGCACCCCGTCACCCT
>JBEDEF010000350.1:0-2614 GCA_041175845.1 Verrucomicrobiota bacterium | reverse complement strand
CTCGTAGAGCACCGCGGGGCGGACCGGGCGGACGAGGACGACCTCGCCGCTGTCGGCGCCGGGCTCGCCCGACCGGGGATGGCGCGCCAACGAGAGCAAAATCGGAGGGGGCACGGCCGCGCCCGCGCACAGGCGGGACAGCCCAATGGCGGGATCCGCGCCCAACAGTTCCCCGTCGATCACCACCGCATCCGGGGCCTTGCCTCCCGCCGGGGCGAGCAGACCCGCCGCCTCCTCCAACCCAACCGCCTCCACTACCTCCGCCTGCCAGAGGTCGCCGCATTCCCGAATCAGGCGGCGCTGGGCCGCGTTGTCGTCGACCACCAGAATCCGCCGGCCGCGCAACACGTCGGTCGCGGTCTGCCAGACGGGCCGCTGCGGTTCGCCGAGGCGCACCTGGACGTGGAAGGAGAAGGTCGATCCTCCGCCCTGCACGCTCTCGAATCCGATGCCCCCGCCGAGCAGCTCCGCGAGGCGCTTGCTGATCGCAAGCCCTAGGCCCGTGCCGCCGTACTGCCGGGTGGTGGAGCTATCGACTTGGGAGAAGGACCGGAAGAGCCGATCCCGCTTGTCGGCCGGCACCCCGATGCCGGTGTCGTGGACCGCGAAACGCAGCGTTGCCCCGCCGGGCGTGGGGCCCGGCTCCGCGCGCACCTCCACCACCACTTGGCCGCGCGGGGTGAACTTTACCGCGTTGACCACCAAGTTGACCAAAATTTGGCGAAGGCGGGTACCGTCGCCAATGACCGTCTCCGGCGTGCCGGGAGCGATCAAGATGACTAGGTCGAGCCCCTTTTCCGCAGCGCGCGGGGCCACCAGCTCACAGGCGTCCTCCACGCACTGCCGGAGGTCGTAGGGGTGTTGCTCCACCTCGACGCGACCCGCCTCGATTTTCGAAAAGTCGAGGATGTCGTTGATGATCGTGAGGAGGCTCTCGCCGCAGCTGCGGATGGTGTCGACGCAGGTACGCTGATCGCCGGTGAGCGGGGTCTCCAGCAAGAGCACCGTCATCCCGATCACCCCGTTCATTGGGGTGCGGATTTCGTGGCTCATGTTGGCGAGGAACTCGGACTTGGCGCGGGTGGCCTCCTCCAGGCGAGCGTTGAGCGCGCTCAGCTCCGCGTTGCGGGCGGCCAGCTCCTGCTCGCTTTCGCGCAGGGCCTCGAACGCTTCGTCGCGTTGGCGCCGGCTGACGCAGGCACCGGAGTGGTGCTTCACGCGCGCGACCAGCTCGACCCGGTTGGGCAGTTTGACGAGGTAGTCACTCGCGCCGAGCTCGAAGGCGAGGGCCTTGCTGCGCGCGTCCTCCTTGGCGGAGACCACAATCACCGGGACCCCGCGCAGGACCTCGTCCTCCCGGTAGCGCCGGAGCAGTTCGAGGCCGTCCACCTCCGGCATCAGCAGGTCCTGCAGAATGACGGTAGGGTCGAGCCGCCGGGCCTCCGCGAGCGCCTGCCGCGAATCCTGGCAGAAGTGGAACTCGAGATCGGGCAAATCGGCGAGCGCCGCGCGGACGGTGTCGGCAACGATCGCCTCGTCATCGACCAGCAGGACCTTGGTCGGATGGCGGAAGGGCGGACGCGACGGCATCCCGATCCCCTAGGCCCGCCCGGGCAGGTTGGCAATGCCAGGGCCGCGGGGCGGCTCAGGCGGCAGCCGCGCGGCCCTGCCGGAGGCGATCGACGAAGACCGCGACGATGATGACGAGCCCGATGATGATTTCCTGGAAGTAGGTCGGCCAGCCCATCTGCTGGGAGCCGTTCCGGAGGACGGCCATGATCAACGCGCCGATCATCGCGCCGAGCACCGTGCCGACGCCGCCGCTGAGGCTGGCGCCGCCGATGATCACCGCCGCGATGATGTCCAATTCAAGTCCGACTGCCACGGTCGGGTCCCCCTGCCGCAACCGGGCCAGCTGGAAGACACCGGCGGCGCCGAACGTGGCGCCCGCCACAGTGTAAATCGCCACCTTGAGCCGGGCAGTCTCCACCCCGCAGAGCCGCGCCGCAGCCTCGTTCGAGCCGAGCGCGAAGACGTGCCGGCCGAAGACCGTGCGCCGGAGCACCGCCGCCATCACCACCGCGAGGCCGGCCGCCACCCAGACCCCCGCCGGCAACGCGTAGCCGAAAGGGTCGGCCGTGGTCATCCAGCCGTTGATCGGGGAAGACTCGTAATTGACCGTCTGGTTGTCCGCGAGCCACTTGGCGCCCCCACGCGCCACCCCAAGCGTGCCCAGAGTAATGATGAAGGGTACAACTCGCAGCAGGGCGATGGAAAGGCCGTTGACGAGGCCCAGACAGGCGCCGGCGCCGACGACAGCAAGCACGACCGGGACCGGTCCCCAACCGCGCTGGAGCAGCAGGGCACCCACCACGCTGGTGCAAGCGATGCTGGAGCCGACCGAGAGGTCAATCCCACCACTGACGATGATCAGGGTCATCCCCAGGGCCCCGATGGCCACGATGACCGTTTGGGTGAGGACAATCTTCAGGTTAGCGTAGGAGAGGAAGTGTTCGCGCGTCTCCACGGGGAATGCGAAGAGGGCGGTCACCAATAAGAGGCCGAGGAAAGGGCCGAGGCGGGCCAGCAGGGCGAGCAGGCGGGGGTTCATCAG
>JBEDEF010000349.1:0-2913 GCA_041175845.1 Verrucomicrobiota bacterium | reverse complement strand
CCTCCCCACGCTGCTTCTACCCCTGCTGCTCGTTGCCGCCGACGCGGCGGCGCCCGCCGGGCGGCCGAACATCCTGTTCATCTTTTCCGACGACCACGCGCGCCACGCGATCAGCGCTTATGGTTCGAAGGTGAATCAGACGCCCCATCTCGACCGCCTCGCGCGCGAGGGGACCCGCTTCGAGCACTGCTTCGTCACCAACTCAATCTGCACCCCCAGTCGGGCCGTCGTCCTGACCGGGAAATATTCCCACGCCAATGGCGTGCCCGTGTTCAACGTGTTCGACGGGGCCCAACCCCACGTCGCGCGGATGCTGCAGGCCGCCGGCTACCACACCGGCATGATCGGCAAATGGCATCTCGGGAGCATGCCGACCGGGTTCGACCGCTGGATCATCCTGCCGGGCCAAGGGCTCTATCATAACCCCGATTTCCTGACGCCCCACGGCCGAATCACCCTGCCGGGGCACGCCTCGCCGCTGACCACCCGGCTAGGCATCGAATTCCTGGAGACCCGCCCGAAGGACCGACCCTTCTTTCTCATGCTCCACCACAAGGCGCCCCACCGCGCCTGGGAGCCCGATGCCGCCAACAAGGCCCGCTTCCGCGACCGTGTCATCCCTGAGCCCGACACCCTCTGGGACGACTATGCGACCCGGCCCGCGGCGCTGCCGGAGAACCGGCAGACCGTCGCCCACGATCTCACGCGACGAGACCTGAAGCTCGAGCCGCCCGCCGACTTGGCACCCGGGCCCGCGCGCCAGCAGTGGCTGAACGTGAAGCCGACCGAGGTCGAACTCACCCTTCCCGACGGCACCCGCAAGACCCTCACCGGCCGTGAACTCGTGCGCTGGAAGTACCAGCGCTACATGCAGGACTACCTCGCCTGCGTGCAGGACGTGGACGACAGCATAGGCGAAGTGCTCGATTACCTCGACCGGACCGGTCTCGCCCGAGACACCGTCGTGATCTACTCCGCCGACAACGGGTGGTACCTCGGCGACCTCGGGATGTACGATAAGCGCTTCATGTATGAGCCGGGATTCCATATCCCCCTTCTCGTACGCGGCCCCGGCGTCAAGGCCGGCGCCGTAACGCAGCGCTTCGCCCTCAACGCGGACTTTGCGCCGACTTTCCTCGAGCTTGCCGGCCTGAACGTTCCGGCCGAGATGCACGGGCGCTCGCTGGCCCCGATCCTCCGGGGCGCAGAGCCGGCCGACTGGCGAACTTCTGTCTATTATCGCTACTACCACGACCCCGGTCACCACAACACCCGCGCTCACTACGGCGTCCGCACCGCGACCCACAAGCTGATCCACTACTGGAAGAAGGACGCGTGGGAACTTTTTGACCTGACCCGTGATCCGCAGGAGCAGCGCAATCTCGCCGGTGATCCCGCCCACGCGGATCGATTAGCGGAACTACGCGCCGAGATCACGCGACTCCAGCGGCAACTCGGCGACACGGGGCAGTTCGCGAATGAGATTCCCCGCGACGGAGTCGACGCGCCGGTGAACGTCCCCCGCCTCGGCGAGAAGGATGTGCGCGGGGCGATCGCCCTCGCCCGCCCCTGAACCGACTCAGACGACGCCGCGACCGCGCGGATGGTGCTTCCGGTGGCCTTCGGCAAGCCGCCGCGGCTCCACCGCCGTATAAATCTGCGTGGTCGAAATACTAGCGTGTCCGAGCATCTCCTGAATCGCCCGCAGGTCCGCCCCGCCCGCCAATAGGTGCGTCGCGAACGAGTGCCGCAAGTCGTGCGGTTTCACGCGCGGGTCGATGCCCGCCCGACGAGCATGCGCCTTGACGATCATCCACAGAGCCACGCGTGAGAGGGCGCGGCCGCGATGGTTGAGGAAGACCTCCCCCCGCGTGTGGGGACGCACCAGCGCGGGCCGGCCAGCCGTGAGATAGTCCCGCAGCGCGGTGCAGGCCTGTCGCCCCACCGGCACCACTCGCTCCTTCGCGCCTTTGCCAAAGACCCGCAATCCGCCGCCTTCAAGGTCGAGCTGCGTCAATTGCAACCCCGCCAACTCGGAAACGCGCAGCCCGCTTGAGTAGAACAACTCGAGGATCGCCCGGTCCCGGAGCGAGCGAGGTTCCGGCCCCGCCGGCGCAGTCACCAGCCGTGCGACCTCGGGAGCGGACAGAGTGCGGGGCATCCGCCGCCCCGGGCGCGGGCCGGTCAGCAGGATCGTGAAGTCATCGGTGCGGACCCCGTCTCGCACCAGTTGGCGGGCAAGCATGCGCAACGCCGAGAGCTTCCGCGCCACGCTCGCCACCGCATAGTCGCCGGCGGCGAGGAACTGGAGCCAGGCCGCCGCCTGCTCTCCCGATACCGTGCCCCACTCACCAGCGCCATGCCGGGCCAGGAACGCCGCCGCCTGATCCAGATCCCGCCGGTAGGCGGCCAAGGTATGGGGGGAAAGGCCGCGCTCGAGACCGAGAAAGGAGAGAAGCGAGTCGATCGGACCGGCCCAACCATCCCGAGCTCGGCTCAAGTCTTCGGCCATCGGTGCACGGCCGGACAGAGCCTAGTAATTCCGGCGCCGCGGCGGCGGCACGTAGTTGGAGTTCTGCTCCTTCATCCGGAAGGTGATCCGCGCCTTCTCGAGGTCGTAGGGACTCATCTCCATCTTCACCATGTCGCCCGCGGCGATTTTGATGAAGTTCTTGCGCAGCTTGCCCGAAATGTGCGCGAGCACGACGTGCCCGTTTGAGAGCTGGACCTTGAACATCGTGCCGGGCAGCACCGCCACCACCTTGCCTTCGACCTCGATCGCGTTGTTGTCAGACGACATGGGAGGCCGAAAGGGCGAGCGGAAAGACAGTGGTGGGCATAAGGGAGAAACGAAACCCCTTGTAAGCCAGAAGGCGGCACCCTTAGTCAAGCTTCCCGCCCTCGCCTTATGGC
>JBEDEF010000348.1:0-2843 GCA_041175845.1 Verrucomicrobiota bacterium | reverse complement strand
GATCCTGAGGCTCCGTCCTCACCCCGCTATGCGCTCCACCCCCGCCCGCTTCGCTGCCGTTTTCCTCGCCTCGCTGTCGGCCATCCGCGCTGCCGGCCCAGAGTTGGGCTGGACCGAGTTCCGTGGTCCGACCGGCCAGGGCCTTGCGACCGCCGAGGGCCTACCGGAGCGCTGGAGCGAGACGGATAACGTGCGCTGGAAGACTCCGTTGCGCGGCAAAGGTTGGTCTTCCCCGGTCGTCCTTGGCGGCCAGGTTTGGCTGACCACCGCGACCGAGGATGGACGGGAGCTCTCGGTGCTCGCGGTGGACCACGAAACGGGGCGCATTCTGCACGACCGGAGGCTATTTGTGGTCGCGGAGCCGCAGTACGCGGATAAATTCAATAGCTATGCTTCGCCGACGCCGGTGCTCGAGCCGGGACGGGTTTACGTGACCTTCGGATCGCCGGGGACGGCGTGCCTCGACACCGTTACCGGGGAGGTGCTCTGGCAGCGCCGGGATCTGCCCTGCAACCACTGGCGCGGCGCTGGCTCCTCTCCGACGCTGTGGGAAGGCCTGCTGCTCCTGCATTTTGATGGGGCGGATCAGCAGTACGTGGTGGCGTTGGACAAGCGCACCGGACGCACGGTGTGGCGGACGGAGCGCTCGATCGATTTTCAGGATCTGACGCCGGAGGGGAAGCCGATCCGCGACGGCGATTTCCGGAAGGCCTTCTCCAGCCCGCTGGTTGTCCAGCATGAGGGCAAGCCGGTGCTGATCAGCGCGGGCTCAAAGGCGACCTACGCCTATGACCCCGCCACCGGCCGCGAGCTCTGGCGGGTCGAGGAGCGGCGCCATCATTCCGGCACCGTCCGGCCCGTCGTCGGTCACGGGCTCGTCTTCACGGCTACCGGTCTACCGAAGGGAGAGCTTTGGGCGGTGCGTTTAGGCGGCCAGGGAGTCGTCACGGATTCCCACGTCGCTTGGAAGTTCGCAAAGAATGTCCCGAATCGTCCCTCGCCTGTGCTCGTCGGTGACCTGCTCTTCATGGTGCATCAGGACAGCGGGGTGGTAACCTGTCTCGAGGCGATCTCGGGCCGCGAGTTGTGGAGCGAACGCCTGCCGGGCACGGGCAACTACTCCGCGTCGCCCGTGCACGCGGCGGGACGCCTCTATTTCTTCAATGAGCGCGGCCACGGCAGTGTCATCGCCTCAAGCCGGGAGTATCGCCTGCTGGCCGAAAACAAGCTGGAGGAGGGCGCGATGGCTTCCCCGGCGGTCGCCGGCCGGGCACTCTACGTGCGCACGCGGGGGCATCTCTACCGGTTGGAGCAGCGCTGAGTGCGCTGGAGCCGGGGGCGCGCCAGCGCGCAAGGCTGTCAGTGCGCGGCCGTCGCGCGGTGCGCGCCGGAGACATCAAATTCGACGGTGTGCGCCACGGTCCCATCCACCGCATGGTGTCTGACTTCCAGCCGGGTCGCGTTGCCTGATGCCGTTACGGTGGCGACGGTGAGGAAGCCACCCTGCAGCCGGAAGAACTTCTGTACGGCGTCGTCGCCTGGTTGCGGCGTGTAGCCGCCGGCGTGGACGTCCGAGGAGGGGCCGCAGCCGAATTCGCGGAGCCCAGTGGCGGGGTCGACCGAGAAGTACTGCCAGTGGCGGTCGCCGTTGGCGACGATCAGGTTGCGGTGCGCGGCGAGGGCGCGGCGGAGTTTGTCCCCCTCGTGGCGGAAGCCGGCGTTGGCGTGGTTGTCGTTCTTGGAGCCACGGTCCGGGCCCACGATCGGGGTGGGTGAGAGTAGCACCTTGAACGTCGCGTTGGAGGCGGCGATGGTGCGCAACAACCAGGCCTTCTGCTCCGCGCCGAGGATGGTCTTGGCGGGGCCGTCGGGAGCCGAGTTGGCACTGCGGTACCGACGGCCTTCGATAATCCACACCTGGAGGTCGCGGCCGTGCCGGAAGGTGCGGTAGGGCAGGGGCGAAACCGGAGTCTGCTCATTCCAGATGGCGAGGCCCTCGTCCCAGGTGAGGCGACCGTAGGTTTGGCCGGGCCAGCAGTCGTTGCGTAGCAGATCGTGATCGTCGTTGGTAAAATAGGCGGCCGTGTCATTGTGGAACGTCCGCAGGAACGGCAGCGCGTACAGCCGGTTCCATTTGAAGCGGGCCAGCGCCGCGGAGGTCGCCCACGGGTCCGGCTTGTCGTAGTATTCCACGTCTCCGGTGTGCACGAGGAAGTCCGGGCGCAGCCGGTGCAGCGTGGCGTACAGGCGGTGCCCGTTCACCGGGTCATCGCGCCGCGGGTAGTCGCCACAGGTGACCACCGCGAAGCGCACGGGCGCCGCGGACGTGGCGGCGGGGGCGGTGCGGAAGCCGCCCTCGACGGTCGTTCCGGGCTGGCCGGCCGGATCCCGGGACTCTACCCGCAGCCGGTAGGCGGTTCCGGGACGCAGGCCCGTGAGCGCAATCTGGCGCGTGTGGTCGCGCGCCGGATCGACATCGCCCCATGCTGAAGTGACGGGCGCGCCGCCGTCCGCAGGGGTGGCGGTGACGCGGGTCGCGCCGGCCGCGCCGGGCAGCGCGCCGCGCATCGCCCGCAGCGTGAGCCCCGGCGGCAATTGCGAGAGCGGTTCAGCCTCGAGGACCGCCCGGCGCAACTGCTCCTGATCGGCCGCCGCACCCTTGCGCTTGGCCGCGGCCTGAGCCTTCGCCGCGGCGGTGCTGGCACCTGACTCGCGGGCGACTGCGGTGGCCTCGCGCAGCGCGGCGGGATCCGTCCCAGGCAGGGTGGGAGGCTGCCAGTCGGCTCCCGCCCAGTTTGCCTCCGCGGTCGTTGTGAGCCGCGTCCATACGACGGCCGCGTCGG
>JBEDEF010000347.1:0-4056 GCA_041175845.1 Verrucomicrobiota bacterium | reverse complement strand
TATAAGAGACAGGCTCCGCCCACCCCCCTGTCCCCTCGCTTGCTGCTCGCCGCCCTGTGCCTTGCCCCGCTCGCGCCTGCCGCCACCCCGCCGGGTCCTCCCGAGCCACCCGCACCCTTGCCTAGCCACGCCGACGTCGCCTACGGGGCCCACGAACGGCAGGTGTTCGATCTCTGGCTCGCGCCCTCCGCCCGGCCAACCCCACTGATCCTGCACCTGCATGGCGGCGGTTGGGTCCGGGGCGACAAGGCGAAGGTCGCCGGTCTCACGCGCTACCTGGCCGCCGGCATCTCGGTTGCCTCGGCTAATTACCGCTTCACCACCCAGGCGATGCGCGCCGGCGTGGAACCGCCTGTGGCCTGGCCACTCGCCGATGCCGCCCGCGTCCTGCAGTTCCTCCGCCACCGCGCCGCCGGCTGGAACCTCGACTCCCGCCGCATCGCCGCCACCGGCGGCTCCGCCGGTGCGTGCTCCAGCCTCTACCTCGCCTTCCACGACGATCTCGCTGATCCGGCCAGCCGCGATCCAGTGGCCCGCGAGTCGACCCGCCTCTGGTGTGTCGCGGTGTCCGGCGCCCAGACCACGCTCGATCCCGCGGAGATGCAGGCGTGGACGCCCAACAGCGTCTACGGCGGGCATGCCTTCGGGTTCATGAGCAACCCGGACGACCTCGCCACGCGCGACCGAAGCTTCCCCGCCTTCCTGGCGGCGCGGGAACGCGTCCTCCCCTGGATCCGGCGCTACTCGCCCTTTGCGCACGCTGGGGCGGGGGATCCGCCTACCTACCTGCTGTATCCAGCCCCACCCGCCCTCGGCCAACCGCAGAAGGATCCGACCCACACCGCCAACTTCGGCGTGAAACTGCAGGAGCGCCTGCGAGCCGCCGGTGTGCCGTGCGAACTGGTGTATCCCGGCGCGCCCGACGTGACCCACCACACGCTCGAAGATTATCTCATCGCTCGCCTCACCGCGGCGAATTGATCTGGTCCACCGTGACCAAGAGCTTGCTTCGTCTGCCGCCCTCGTAACCAATCCGCCTTTGCGCCGTCTCGCCGGCGTCCCTTCCCCTGCCCCGGCATGAATCTTCCCTCGCTGGCCCTGCGCCGCCCCTTCACCGTCGTCGTGCTCGTCGTCGCCGTCGCCCTCGCGGCGGGCCTCGCCCTGCAGCGGATGTCGCGGGACCTATTTCCGCCGCTCGGCGTCCCCACGATCTACGTGGCCCAGCCCTACGGCGGGATGGATCCGGCCCAAATGGAGGGCTACCTCACCTACCGGTACGAATATCACTTCCTCTACATCGCGGGCATTTCCCACGTGGAGTCGAAGTCCATTCAGGGAGCCTCGATCATGAAGCTCCAGTTCCACCCGGGCACGGACATGTCGCAGGCGATGTCCGAGACCATCGCCCAGGTGAACCGCTCCCGCGCGTTCATGCCCCCCGGCACCGTGGCGCCGTTCGTGATGCGCTTCGACGCCGGCAGCGTCGCGGTGGGCTATCTCGTCTTCTCCTCCGACAATCCCAACCGCACCTTGGGGGAGATGCAGGACCAGGCCCTCAACCGGGTCCGCCCCTCCTTCGCCACGCTGCCCGGCGTTTCCGCGCCGCCCCCGTTCGGCGGCAGCTCGCGCGGCGTCATCGTTAACGTGAATCCCGACCGGATGCGCGCCTACGGGCTTTCGCCCGACGACATCGTCAAGGCGCTCGCCGAGTCGAACCCGATCAGCCCCTCGGGCAACCTCAACCTCGGCGACAAGTACCCGATCGTCGAGCTGAACGCCATCGTCCGGAACCCGAAGGACCTCGAGGCCACGTTGCTCCGCCGCACCGACCAGGGTTCGGTCTACCTGCGCGACCTTGCCACGGTCGAGGACGGCGCGGACGTCACCACGTCCTATGCCCTCGCGAACGGCCGCCGCACGGTCTACTTGCCCGTGACGAAGCGGGCGGACGCCTCGACCCTCGAGGTAGTTCGCCTGGTGAAGGAGAACCTGCCCGAGTTCCAAAAAATTCTGCCGGAGGACATCAAGGTGAGCTACGTCTTCGACCAGTCGCCCGTGGTCGAACGCTCGATCCGTGACCTGCTCAAGGAGGGCGGGCTCGGGGCGCTGCTCACCGGACTGATGGTGCTGCTCTTCCTGCGGGACTGGCGCACCGCCTTCATCGTTGTCGTCAACATCCCGCTCGCCCTACTCGCCGCCGCTTTCGCGCTCTGGATCAGCGGTCAGTCCATCCACCTGATGACCCTCGGCGGACTGGCCCTGGCGGTCGGCATTCTGGTGGATGAGGCGACCGTGGCGGTGGAGAACATTCACACGCACCTGGGACGCGGCGCCTCGCCCGCACGCGCCGCCCTCGACGGCACGGCCGAGACGGGTTGGCCCCGGCTGCTGGCGATGCTTTGCATCCTGAGCGTCTTCATCCCGGCGTTCTTCATGGAGGGCGCGGCGAAGGCCCTTTTCGTGCCGCTGGCGCTTGCGGTCGGCTTCGCGATGATCGCCTCGTACCTGCTGTCGAGCACCCTCGTCCCGGTCCTCTCCGTCTGGCTGCTCCGCGGCCGCGCCGCTCACGCTGCCGCGGCCCCCGGAGGCCTCGCCCGCGCGTACGGCTCGCTTCTCGGCGGCCTCGTCGCGGCCCGCTGGCCCCTCACGCTCGCCTACCTGGCCGCCTGCGCCGCCGCGATCTGGCTCGTCGGCGGACGGCTCGGCACCGAGATCTTCCCTGCCGCCGACAGCGGCCAGTTCGCGCTCCGCTTCCGCCTGCCCAGCGGCACGCAGGTCGCCGCCACCGAGGCGGCGGCCGGCCGCATCCTGCGCGCCATCGAACGCGAGGCCGGTGGCGCGGATCGCGTCGACATCTCCATCGGGATGGTCGGCGTCCACAACTCCAGCTTCCCCGTCAACCTGGTCCACCTTTGGAACGGCGGCCCCGAGGAGGGCTGGCTCGCGGTGCAGCTTAAGCCGGGCGCCCGCACCGGGCTCGAGGACCTCAAAGAGCGGCTCCGCGCCACCCTCGCCCGCGACCTGCCCGACGTGCGGCTCTCCTTCGAGCCGCAGGACATCGTCTCGCGCGTGATGAGCTTCGGTTCGCCCACGCCCGTCGAGATCGCGATCAGTGGCTCCGCGCTCCCGGTGAGCAAGGCCTACGCCGACCGCATCATCGAGCAGTTGCGGAAGCTGCCGGGCTTCCGCGACGTGCAAGTGGCGCAGACCCTCGACTACCCCAGCCTCGCGGTGAACGTCGACCGCGAGCGCGCCGGCCAGCTCGGGGTCCAGATGAGCGATGTCACCCGTTCAGTGGTCGCCGCCACCACGTCGAGCCGTTTCACCGTCCCCGTCTACTGGGCCGACCCAAACTCGGGCATCAGCTTCAATGTGCAGGTGCAGATCCCGGAGGCCCGTACCACGTCGGTCGAGGACCTGCAAAACGTCCCCATCACGTCCAACCTCGGCGCACCCGTGCTGTTGCGAAACCTTGCGACCTTCACTCCCGGCACCAGCGTCGGCACCTACGAGCGCTACAACCTCGCCCGGCTCGTCAGCATCACCGCCAACTTGCACGGGATCGACCTCGGCACGGCCGTGCGGCAGATTCGCGCCGCGATCGCCGCTGCTGGCCCCGCCCCGGAAGCACGAACCAAGGTCGACCTCCGCGGCCAGATCGTCCCGCTCGAACAGCTCCTGAACGGCTTCCGCTCGGGCCTCGTGATCGCCGTGGTCGTGATCCTGCTGCTGCTGGTGGCCCACTTCCAGTCGCTGCGCCTCGCCCTCGCGGTGCTCTCCACCGTTCCCGCGGTGCTCGCCGGCGTCGCCGCCACGCTCTACCTCACCGGCACAACCCTGAACATCCAGTCGGCGATGGGCGCCATCATGGCCGTCGGCGTGGCCGTGGCCAACGCGATCCTCCTGGTGACGTTCGCGGAACGCGCCCGCGCCGCGGGCCAGGACCCGGTGGCGGGGGCGCTCGAGGGCGGGCGCAGCCGGCTCCGGCCGATCCTGATGACCAGCTGCGCGATGATCGCCGGCATGCTTCCGCTCGCCTTCGGCAGCGGTGAAGGC
>JBEDEF010000346.1:0-3280 GCA_041175845.1 Verrucomicrobiota bacterium | reverse complement strand
GCCGGCCCAACCCCTGCGCAGCGCCGCAGGCGGCCGTGCTGCGCGCCCACGAGGAGGGCAAACAGCAGGAGGGCGGCAGACTGCTCTCCGCCTTCACCGCGCCGTCCATGGAATCCAAGGTTGGCGAGATCACCGCCTGGCTGGACGCACGTGAGTCCATCGTCTTCGACCCTGTCTCCGTGCCGTGGAACGGCCTGCGCGTCGGGCAGGTCGCTGGGCGGGCCGCCAGGCACGTCGGACCGGGCGTGGCGATCGACTGGTTCGAGATCGAAGGGCCTCTGAATCCGACCTGGCCTCCCGCCTCCCACCGCCGCCTCTTTTCTGACCTCCCGATCGTCACGCATCATCCGGAGGCCGGCAGGGCGCCGCGACGGGAGAAGATCCGCAGCGTGCCGGGCTACCTGCCGAGCATGCATTTCGACCTCACGCCGCAGGAGCGGGAGCCGGCCTTGGAAACCGTGCGGAGCGCCGACCCCGGGTCGGACGGAAGACGCCTGCTGGCCGCCTTCGTTCCGCGCGCCTTCCGACGGGACGTCAGCCCGGAGGAGCTGTCTCCCTACCTCGATCTCATGGCAAAGCGCCTCAAGGCGGGCGACTGCTTCGAAGACGCGATGCGACGCGCCTACGCGGCGGTGCTGACCTCGCCGGAATTCCTCTTCCTGCCGGGAGACGCGACGGAGGAGCGCACCCTCTTCCCGGCGTCCTCCGACTTCATCCTGGCCTCGCGGCTGTCCTACTGGCTCTGGGTGGGGCCGCCGGACGAGGCCCTGCTCGCCGCCGCGCGCGACGGCTCCCTGCGCAGACCGGAGGTGCTGCAGGCGCAGATTGAACGGATGCTGGCTGACGGGCGCAGCGACCGGTTCATCGCCGACTTCACCCGCCAGTGGCTGGAGCTGGGAAGGCTGGATGAGACAACCCCGGACCCCCTTCTCTACCCCGAGTACCGCTTCATCCTCAACGAGGGGGTCGCGGCCGAAACGCCCGCTTTCATCCGGGAGCTCGTGGCGAAGAACCTTCCCGCCAAGGCCCTGCTCAACCCCGGCTTCGCCATGCTGACCCAGCGGCTGGCCGAACACTACGGCATCCCCGGAGTGCAAGGCGTCGAAGTGCGCCGCGTGGCGCTTCCCGCCGGCGCGGTCCGCGGCGGCCTCCTCGGACAAGCGGCGATCCACAAGCTCACCGCCAACGGCACGACCACCTCTCCGGTGAAGCGCGGCGTCTGGATCTCGGACCGGCTGCTGGACGACCCGGCCCCGCCTCCGCCGCCGGGCATTTCGGCCGTCGACCCCGACACTCGCGGAACCACCACCATCCGCGAGCAGCTCGCCCGCCATCGCGCCGATCCGAACTGCTCCGCTTGCCACGCGAAGATCGATCCGCCGGGATTCGCCCTTGAGGCCTTCGATCCCGTGGGAGGACTGCGGGAACGCTACCGCTCCAACGGCAAGGGCGACGTGCCCGCCGAGAAAGGCCGGGTGCCGTGGAAGGTGGAATACCGTCTCGGCCCCGGAATCGATGCGGGCGGCGAACTCCGGGACGGCCGGAAGTTCGCCGGACCGTCGGATCTCATCGCGCAGCTGGCCGACGACGACGCCCGCCTGGCCCGCGCCTTCGTCGCCCACCTGTCACGCTACGCCACCGGAGCCGAAGTCGGCTACGCCGACCGGGCCGAAGTCCGACGCATCGTCGAATCGACCAAGGACGGCGGGTACGGTCTCCGCTCCCTGATCCACGGACTCGCCCGGAGCCCCCTCTTCCTTCCCCCCTCTCGCTGAACCATGAGACGCCGTGACTTCCTCCTCGCCGCCGGCGCCTGCCTGGCGCTGCCGGCCCTGGCCCGGGAGGCGGAGAAGGCCCCGCCCCGCCGTCTCGTGGCCATCCACGTTCCGCTCGGCATGATGCCGCAGTACTTCTTCCCCAAGGAGGGAGCGGCCTCCAGCCCCTACCTGGACCTGCTGTCCGCGCATCGGGATCAGTTCACCACCTTCGCCGGGCTCTCGCATCCCGGCGTGGACGGCAACCATCATGCCGGCCAGTGCTTCCTCTCCGGCGCGCCCCACCCGGGACAGCCGACCTTCCGCAACAGCCTCTCCCTCGACCAGCTCGTCGCGGAGAAGATCGGCGAGGACACCCGCTTCCCCTCCCTCGCCATCTCCGTCCGCAAGGGCGAGCACTACGCCGACTCCATCGCGGTCTCCCGCTCGGGCGTCATCCTTCCGGCAGAGACGAGCGCCGAACGGCTCTACCGCCGGCTCTTCGTCGCGGGCACGCCCGAGGAGAAGGCGGCGACGATGCGTCGCATCGAGGCCGGCGGCAGCGTGCTCGACCTCATCCTCGAAAAAGCCCGGCGGCTCGAACGGAGCTCCGATCCGGCCGACCGCTCACGCCTCGACCAGTATTTCCAGAGCGTGCGCGAACTCGAGGGACGTCTCCAGCGCAGCATCGCCTGGGAGAACCGCCCGAAGCCCAAGGTGGATTACCCCATGCCGAAGGACATCGCCGACGCCAACGAAGTCGTCGCGCGCTCCCGCCTGATGTTCGACCTCATCCGGCTTGCCCTGCAGACCGACAGCACCCGGGTCGTCACCCTCTCGCTCAGCACCTTCTCGGTCGTGCCGCGCGTGCCCGGCGTGAAGAACGAGGCGCACGGCCTGACGCACCATGGCAATGAGCCGGAGAAGATCGCCGAACTGAGGCGCATCGAGGAGGCCCAGCTGAAGGTCTTCGGCGAGCTGCTGTCCTCCTTGCGCGGCACGCCTGAGGGCGACGGCAGCCTGCTGGACCGCACCCAGCTCCTCTACGGCAGCTGCCTCGGCAACGCGAACTCGCACAGCAATCAGAACCTGCCGGTCATCCTCGCCGGCGGCGGCTTCAGGCACGGGGGCTACCTTCGCTTCGACCCGGTGAACAACACCCCCCTGTCCAACCTGTACGTAAGCATGCTGCGGAAGCTTGAAGTGGACACGGACCGATTCGCCAGCAGCAACGGCCCGCTGAGAGGGCTGGCCTGACCCGAGCCCCGGGGTTCCTCGGGGTTGACCCCATCCGGAACTCATGCGAAAAGGGAGCATGCGCCTGCCCGTCCTCGCCCTGTGCCTGCTCACCGCAACGCTGTCCGCCGATTCGGCCGACCTCGTCATCTACGGCGGCACCTCCGGCGGCATCACCGCCGCGATCCAGGCCGCGCGCGAGGGGCGGACGGCGATCCTGATCGAACCGACCAAGTTCCTCGGCGGCCTGACGACGGGAGGCCTCGGAGCCACCGACATCGGGAACAAGC